>DASWGR010000142.1:0-14726 GCA_036393535.1 Gaiellaceae bacterium
CCGCAAGTCTCTATTCCAACTGAATGAGCGCGCGGGGTGGCTCTCCACCCGCCCCGTCGCGATCTACTCGCGGTCTGCGACGACGTCCGGTTCGACTCCGTGCGCGGCAGTCCAGGTGCGGATGTAGGCGCGGACCTCACGCTCCTCCTGTCCCCGCGTCGGCGCGTCGGGAATAGCTACGTCGAGTGTGTCTGGCCCGATCTGCACGGCGATGCAGCCCGCACGCCGAAGCTGGTCGCGGAGGTCGATGACGAGGGTGGGGTTGCTGACTCGAATGAACATCGCCGCAGGGCGTTACTTCGTCTGTCGGTGGCCTGACCGGTCGAGACGATCCCTCAACAGGAGCGGCCGGCCTTAATGGGCGAGGGGAGCGTCCCGCCGAGATCCTCGTCGGACGCCCGCCGTCGCTTTTTGGCGGAAAGACGACGTTCGGGCATCGCCGTCGGACGTTTCTAGCCGTACCGCCGGGCGGCAGAGCGTCAACACCGGACTGCGTGCGCCTTGGTCGGTCACCTCGCCGCCGGGTTGGGTGATGGGCGGCGCGGCGTACCGCAGTGGCGACGAAAAGAGGGAATTTCGAATCCGGTGCAAGTTTAAGTCCTGGCTTGAGTCTGTTCTTTAGCGGTGCAGGAGCGAGAGGCCCATTTGATCGATCTGCGGGAGGAGTGCGAGTTGGCCGTCGTTGCGGCTGCCGGTGAGGAGCGCGCGGCGCACGCAGCGCTGTTCGGGGGCATCACCCCGCAGCACCCAGACTGGCGAGCGGACGAGCAGGCGGAGTACGCGGCGCGGCTTGAGCGTTGGCGCGCAGCTTCACACGCGCTCGTCGAAGCTCTGGACCGTCTCGGGTAGTTCCAGCGAGCGGGGCCCGCGAGCAGTGATCGCGACCGGGGGGAGCCCTTGCCAGGCGCTTGTCGTGTCTGCCAAGAAGAGGGCAGGGGTCGGTGGTCGCAGTTGAGCCGATCCGCGACAACCTCAGGCCGCGTCTAACTACGGAAGCGATGCAGGTGTGCAGGCGCTGCATACGAGACCTCAGTTGGCCTGCTCGGCGTCGCGCCGCAATAGCTACGCGCGCGCGAGGTTGCGCGACCGTCCCCTTGACGAACGTCGGTTGGCGCGAGCGTTGCCGCCGAAAGGCGACAGACAGCTCGGCTCCGGAGCTCTCAGTTGCTCTGGACCTCGCGACGGTGGGCGGGACGCAGGAGCGTGCTTACCCGCGCCGGCGGCGCGGTCGTTCTGCCTCGTCCCACCAGTCGATGGCGTCGGAGTCGGCGGCCCAGTGCTCGAGCGTCCGGGCAACAAGGATGACCTGCGAGCCCGAGCCGGTCGACCAGCAGAACCTCCAAAGTGCACGTGTCGCCTTCGAGTAGCGGTGGATCAGGTCGTCGACCTCGTGCGCGTCGATCTCGCCGTCGCGGTAGCGCGTGAGTGCCTCCGCGACCCGGCCGATGAGCTTCGCGAGCTCGGACTCGTAATAGCGGGAAACGCGCTCGCGCGCTGCTCGCCGTTCGCCTTTCGTGGCGTCGTGCACGACCCGGCGATGGTACGTCGCCACTTCGGAGTGTGCGAAGGGAGGCCGCTGCCTGCTTCGCGGCGAGCGCCCCTCGGGCAGGGGCGTGCACACGGACGAGGATGTACCGTCGAGTCGCACGAGTCGTCGACTCCGCGACTGCTGCTCCCGACGCTAGACAACATCGGGACCCAACGCACGTCGAGGTCGACCGGCTCTGTCGCTCCTCGGCCAAAACGCGACCGAGGTGTCACAGCCCGCCCCTAGAGCGTGTCCTTCATCCGGTACGAGCAGTCCAGGGACCTGGATGTGGACTGGCTTTTCGCCTCGTGTGGGCGTAGGGTCCCGCTGCTAGATAGCGGCTAGAGGAGGGGAGACTGATGGCTGCAGGGCGACGGTTTGTAACGGCGGCTGCACTTGTATTTGTCTGCGTCATCGCCATTCCGGCTGCGCAGGCGAGCCCCGGGAATGCACGGTTGACGAACGATGATCCCGCCTCGGGCGGGTACGTGAGCGATTACACGCTCGTCACAGGAAACCCGTACACGGATGACGTGTTGGCTGCTTGCTCGCAGAGTCGCGGGCGGCAGAACGAGCCGGCCGTCGCGGTCGACCCGCGGAATCCGCAGGTCATCGTTGGCATTTCGAACGACTACTGCGGCGTCTTCCACGCGAACGGAACGTTCATCGGGCTGGGGGACGTTTGGCTCGGCTACTACCGTTCGCAGGACGGGGGTGCAAGCTTCGACAGTTCGCTCGTCCCCGGGTACCAGGGCGATCAGTCGCCGTACGCCCCACGTGCGCAGGTGCGAACTGCTGATTCGGGCGATCCTGTGCTCGCTTGGGACAACGGCGGACGCCTTTTCGCCGGCTCAGAGAGTTCGAGCGATCCGGAAGGCACGGCGAAGACGTTCGGCGACGTGTGGGTCGCAACCTATGAGAACTCGAATGGTACGAGCGGCGCTACGACGAACGACGGCAAGGAGTTCGTCCGTTCGATCGACGTCGCGCAGGGATCAGCGGCCCCGAACCTGCTGGGTGTGTTCCACGACAAGACCGCAATCGAGGTCGACCGCGGCGGCGGCGCCTGCGACGGGAATGTCTACTTCGCTTGGGCGCGGTTTACGGGCGACGGCCCGAGTGGGTTCAACTCGAGCGTTTACTTCGTCCGCTCGACTGACCACGGGCGGACGTTTTCGGCGCCCCTGAAGCTGAGCCAGACGGTCCACGACATCCAGTTTCCGGATATCGCAGTGACCGGCGACGGCCATGTCTACGTCACGTACCGCCAGTTCGCCGACGTGCGCAGCAACTCGACCGTCGACGCGATCGTGTACAACGCCTCCACCGACTGCGGTGGGAGCTTCTCGGCACCGCGGGTTGTGCAGTCCTTCGAGCCGTACGATCCAACCGACATCAGCGTGGGGGGCGGTCTCGCCGGCAGCTGTGGCGACTCCGTTTCCGAGTGCGCCTCCGGCTACACGTTCATGCGCGGCGGGACGCAAGTGCGGTCGACCGCGGATCAACAGGACAAGTCGCACGACTACCTCTACGTCGTCTATGACCCATCGATCCCAGGCACGGAGGTCGCGAGCGGAACGACCTACGGCTCCGTCACCTCCGAGGACCTGCCGACAAAGTACCACCAGAATGTCGGCAGCCAGTCCGGTATCTACTTCTTGCGGCTGGACGGCGCTACCGGCGCGCACACGACGCCGGTGCTGATCGACGACCCACGGACGGGCGGCGGACTGCAGCGATTCCCGGATATCTCCGTCGACGCGGGCAGCATGCACGCTCTCTGGTGGGACAGCCGCAACGACCCGTGCTACAGCCCGCAGCGGCCGGTCGGCAACTGCGCCGACCGAAGCACGGTCCCGTCGCTCGATGCGTTCGCCGCGTCCGGGTCGACGGCGACGCTCTCATGGTCGTCGGCATCGCGCCTCAGCGAGGTCACGAGCAATCCGAACTGGGAGCAGTTCGGCGGCCGCACGTCTCCCTTCGGCGGCGACTATCTCTACATCAGCTCGGCCGGGACGTTCTCGTACGGTGTCTGGACCGACTGGCGCGATGTCGTCGCCGGTGCGGATCCGCGTGAGGGCGGAGACGGCGACGCCGACGGCGCCGACGTCTTGCAGTGCCGCGCCCAGAACCCCGACGGGACCTTCGGGCGCGACACGTGCCCGTTCGACGGCGGACTCGACCAGAACATCTACGGCGGCACGACGCCGTAGCGACGATCGACACTGAGTGAGCGGATTGGCGGGTCACAGGCCCGCCAACCCGCTTCACGGCCGCCGCAGATCAGCGCATAAACCTCGACGTCGACGTATGCGCCGTGCTCCCTTCCATTCGCCTGCCGACGCCGGTCATGCACCGGTCAGAAGGAGCGCGCCTATCGAGAGCTCGCGATACATCCGGAGATGTTCCCGCTGACGTGCACGAGCTCCGCCTTCCAACTAGACGAGCGTGTCGCAGTTCCCCCAAAGTGCGACAGCTGAGCACTGCGACCAGTACACCGGTAACGCGCCTGGCACAGGACATCTCTATGTGCACGCATTTTCATCGCGTGTCCCGGGTCTGGGCGTAGCCGAGCGTGGTGTTCGATCAGAACTGCGGCTTCGTGGGAGTTGCAATCCAGCCGCTCGAGGTGTATTGATCGCACGACGCCGCCGCCGCAGCCGACCGGTCTTTCGACGGGGCGGGCGGGAGTCGTGGGAGTTGCTGCCCCGGCGGACGAGAACGTCGTTGTCATTCAGGGAGAGGGAGGCAGCATGAGCGACGATTCGTCCATCCTTTCGGGGCAGACGCTTGACCGGAAGAAGTTCCTTGGCATGTCGGCGGCCGCCGCGTCGACGCCGGCCGTGTTGTCTCTGGCACGCGCAGCCAGCGCGCACGCTGCGGCGCCCGTACCCGATCTGGAGGAGGCGACGATTGCGCAGCTGCAGGCCGCGATGTCGTCGGGAGCGCTAACGGCGCTCTCACTCGTGCAGAAGTACCAGGCGCGGATCAACGTGCTCGACAAGAGCGTCAACGCGATTTTGGAGTTGAATTCCGAAGCCGAGTCGATCGCGAAGCTGCTCGACGCGGAGCGGAAGGCGGGACACGTGCGCGGGCCGTTGCACGGCATCCCAATCCTGCTCAAGGGGAACATCGATACGGGCGACAAGATGCAGACGAACGCTGGCTCGCTCGCGCTCACCGGCACTCCGGCCTCGCAGGACTCCACCGTCGCCGCGAATCTTCGCGCGGCGGGCGCGGTGATCCTCGGGAAGACGAACCTCAGCGAGTGGGCGAACTTCCGCGGGTTCAACTCGACGAGCGGCTGGTCGGGCGCGGGCGGGCTGACGCACAACCCGTACGTGCTCGACCGCAACGCGTGCGGCTCGAGCTCCGGTTCGGCCGCATCCGCGTCGGCGAACCTGTGCGCGGCCTCGTTGGGGACGGAGACTGACGGCTCGATCGTCTGCCCGGCGAACGAGAACGGCGTCGTCGGGATCAAGCCGACCGTTGGGCTGACGAGCCGCGCCGGTGTCGTGCCGATCTCCCACAGCCAGGACACGGTCGGCCCGCACGCGCGCACGGTCGCGGACGCCGCCGCAGTCCTGACGGCGATCGTCAGCAGGACGGCTGATCCGCGCGATCCCGCAACGAGCGGTAACCGGAACCTGATCCCGGGTGACTACACGGCGTTCGTCGACGCGAACGGGCTTCGCGGTGCGCGGATCGGCATTCCACGCGCCGGCGTCTTCGACTTCATCCCCAGCGAGGTGTCGAACGTCTTCGACGCGGCGGTGACCGCGATGCAAGCCGCGGGGGCGACGATCGTCGATCCGGCGGACTTCCCCCCGGCGTCGATCGGTGCAATCAACAGTGGCAACGATGAGATCACGGTTCTGCTGTTCGAGTTCAAGCGCGACCTCAACGCCTACCTCGCGACGCGCACCGGCGTGCCAATTCACACGCTCGCCGACGCGATCGCGTTCAACCAGGCGCACGCAGCGCAGGAGCTGAAGTGGTTCGGACAGGAGCTGTTCGAGCTCGCGCAGGCGGACCTGTTCAGCGCCTCCGACTACGCCACGGCATTGGCAAACGAGCGGGCCGAAGGCGGCGCGAACGGCATCGACGCGGTGCTCGCCGCCAGCAACCTCGACGCGCTGATCATGCCGACCGACTCCCCGGCGTGGACGACCGACCTCGTCCTCGGCGACCACTTCGTCTTCGGAACGTCGTCGCCGGCTGCGATCGCTGGCTACCCGATCATCAACGTCCCTATGGGCAACATCTTCGGCCTGCCGGTCGGCATGAGCTTCGTCGGCACTGCATTCAGCGAGCCGAAGCTGATCAAGCTCGCCTCCGGGTTCGAAGCCGCGACCCACGCGAGAATCAAGCCGCAGTTCCTACCGACGCTGCCGATCGACCCGCCGGCACCGCTCGGAAACGGAAAAGGGCGGAAACCCAGCGTCCCGCGTCCCCGGCCGCTCGTCCTACGAGTCTGACCGACGCGACGATCGAACGGGGTCACGCCTTGCGCTATGCGCTTCGGGCGCAAGGCCTGACCTGTCCGCTCCCCGGTCCGCGGCTGGGATCGCCGACACCGATCGGTTGGGCATCAGCGCCGGAGCGAACGGCATTCCCAAAAGGGCCAGTGGATGGATTCCCCACGCGGCCGGAAGGCACTAAAACAGGGCACACCTAATCCGCGCAATCCCCGACCCCGTCAGTCTCGCGCGGCGGGACGATCAACTACGCCGATCTCGGCCAGCTGTCGCTCTTTGGCGGAAGTGCGACACGCCCCCTCTACCGGACAAACGTTGCGCAACCCCGCTGGGGGCGACGGACGCGACTCGCGGGTGACGAACGGAGCGGCGGTGGCGTATACAACTCGATGAGGAGGCCGCTCGCGGAAGCGCTCACGCCGTGGCCGCCACGCACGTCCGGTCCCAGTGAACTTAAGCGATGATGCCGCGGCGGAAGCCGGCGGCCACGGCATGCGCGCGCGATCGCGCCTGCAGCTCGGCGAGCAGGTGGCGCACGTGCGACTTCACCGTCTCCTCCGACAGGAAGAGCCGGGTGCCGATCTCGCGGTTCACGAGGCCGTCCGAGATCAACTGCAGGACCTCGACCTCCCGTATCGACAGGCCCCCATCTCGCTTTAGGACGGGCGAAGGGTGTCAAAACCTAGGTTCAGCCCCGAATCCGAGTTTTGACACCCTTCACCCGCGACCCTCGCTGTTCTTCCACCCAGCTCCGCAGCCGGCCGCTCCCATTACGATCAGGGCTGCTCTGCGCTACCACAGCTCGATCGGGGAGAGCTCGAGGTCGCCGAGGTACCGGTACTTTCCGCGCTCGAGGATGAAGAAGGCACGCACCGAGTTGTGGCTCCGCTTGATTGTCGCGAGTGCATACGAATCGCCGTCAAGGTCAAAAAGAGCCACTCGTTCGACGAAGGCTCCGATATAGCGATCCCGGTACATGAACTTGGCGCTCTCGAAGGCCATGACGCAGCCGTCGCGCCCGCCGTGGATGAGGAGCGCGTCGCTCGACAACGTTGCGCAGGCCTCGATCGACTTGCCGCGGGCAACGAGGGCGAGGAAGCCCTTGATGTCGGCTCTCGCCTCCGCCTGACGGATCGGTGCCGCGAGCGGCAGTTGCTGCGGGAGAAGGTGGACGAGCCGGCCGTCCTTTAGCGAGAGCGTGACCGCAGCGGTCCGGCCGGAGAGGATGAGCTTGGCGACCGAGACGGCGGCCGCATCAGTGAAGGCGACGCGGCAGCCCCAGGGGCGGCCATTTCGGTAGAAGCGGTAGTGCGAGTAGCCGTTCTCGATCAGCCTGTTTCGGACGACGAACGGCTGTCGTGTCGGGCGGAGAACGCGCAGGGAGCCCGCCGTGCGCGCCGCGAGCGACCGTCCGTCGCGCGAGATCGAGGCGCCCTCGAGCTCCACTCGTAGGCCGGGCGCCACAGCCGACCGAAGCGTCAAGTCGGCCAGCCGGCCCTGCTCGTCGACGGCGAGCGAGCGGTAGCCGGACATGACCTTCGTCGTGCAGAGAATCGTCCCTTGCCAGAGTGCGCCAACGCCTGCCCGCGCGCCTGTCGAGATCGGTACGACGGCGAGGGAGAGCGCGAAGGCGGCAACGACGAGCGGCGCTAGCCCCAGTCGGGCTACGCGACGGTGTGTTCCGTTTCGACAAGCTGCGTCGCCCATCGACCTGAAGGTAGGCGGGCGGCATGGGAGCCCGAAACGTGGAGATCCACACGCTTTAGGCGAGGGACTACGAGAGTTCTGAGGCGCGTGACGTGCCGAGGCAGCTGGTGAGCTCGGTGCGCGAACGCACGCCCAGCTTGGCATACACCTTCGTGAGGGTCGACTCGACCGTGCGGACCGACACGACGAGCTCGGCTGCGACCTCTTTGTTGGTGCGGCCCTCGGCCACGAGCTCGGCGACCCGCCGCTCGGCAGCGGTCAGCTGTCCCGAGCCGGGAGCGCGGCCGGCGATGCGTGCCAGTTCGGCTCGCGATCTCTGCGCCCAGATTGCTGCGCCAAGCTGCTCAAAGATCGCGAGCGCCTGCTGGAGGCATTCGCGAGCCCCTCGCCTCTCCCTCGCTCGCCGCCGCGCCGAGCCGAGCGGGAGGAGGGTCCGCGCACGCTCGAACGGCATCGGAACCCGCTCGTACTGAACGAGGGCCTCCTCGAAGGAGCTCACGGCGCCCTCGAGGTCGCCTGCCGCCGCCGCCATCAAGCCCCGGCAGCGGGCGGCGGCCCCCCGCGCGGACGGCCGGTCGAGGGCGACACCGCGCCCCTCGAACCACTCGAGCAGCTCCTCCGCCTCCTCGAACCGGCCAAGGCCGATCAGCGCCTCGATCTCGTCGGGGACGAAGCGCATCTCGCCCGGCTCCTGAACCCCGGCCTCCCTCGTCGCGGCGACGAGGGGCGCGAGGCGATCATCGGCCTCCGCCGCCCGCCCGAGCGACAGCTCGAGGAAGCCGAGCGCCCAGGACGCGATGCTCCGAACGAGCGCTGCATCCACGCTCGCGGCCAGCTCGAGCGCACGCTCCCCCGCTTGGCGCGCCGACCGCACGCGACCCAAGTGGGCCTCGACCAGGGCTTGCACGGCGAGAAGGAAGGCGTGATTGGAGAGCTGTCCCGCCTGTAAGAGGACCTCCTCGCCCGCCTCGATGTGGGCGAGCGCTTCCCCCCACGCTCCCGCGAGACACTCGAACTGGCCTGTACGGCCGAGCATGATGGCAAGCGAGAATTCATCGCCCTGCTCGAGCGCTTGCCGCCGAAGCTCCTCGTATCCCGCGAGCGCTCCATTCAGATCGTCGACCTGGCCGAGCATTAGCGCCAGATAGCTGCTCGGGCGCATGACGACGGGGACGCCCTCCATCCAACGCTCGAGGGCGCAAGCACGCTCCACGAGAGCCGCCTGGAGCCCGCGCCCGAGCAACAGCTCGCTCCAGGCCTCATCGGCGAGCGCCTGGCCGAGGAGAGCTCGATCGCCCAGGCGCTCAGCCAGGCGGACAGCGGCTCGGGCATGGGCCGCCATCTCAGGCGCAGAGGCCTGGAGAAAGTACAAAGCAAGCGAGAGGCCGAGCTCACTCCTCGCCCGTACGACGTCGTCTCCGCCCGGCTCGGCGAGCGCCTGCCGGTGTAGGTTGGCGGCCGAGCGCCAATCGACACCGAAGAAGTGCGTATCCGCGAGCCGGCTGAGCAGCTCGGCGCGGGCGGCCCCGCTCGGGCAGGTCTCGAGGACGTCCTCGAGGAGGTCCCGCGCTCCGACGGAGTCGCCCGCCTGGATGCGGTACTCGGCCTCCGCCGCGCTGCGTCGGAGGAGGTCCTCGAGCCTGTCCCCAGGCGTTCGCCCCCGAGCCCGCTCAGACAGCTCGACGGCGGCGTGCGTCGCGCCGCGAAGGAACGCACTCCGGGCCGCCTCCTCGAGCGAGAGCGCGACCTCCTCGTCGGGTCCTTCCGTCGAGAGGGCGAGATGCCGCGCCCGCTCCTCGCCGTCCGAGACCAGGGCAGCGAGGCGGCGATGGACGTCGCGCCGTCGCGGCGGAGACGCCTGCGAGTAGGCGGCGGAGGCAAGCAGCGGATGAGCGAATCTAACCGTCTCGCCCTCCACTCGTACGATCTTGGCCTCGCGGGCCGGCCCGAGTTTGCTCTCCGGGTCCGCTCCGATTGCTGTTGCCAGCAGCGGCAGGGAAGGCTCGGAGAGCGCGGCCACGACAAGGAGGGCCTCTCGCGTCGTGGCGGGAAGACCGGCAAACCGCGCGCTCACGAGCGCATGCAGCTCATCGGGTATCGAGAGCATGTCCCCCGGCCCCGTGGGGACCCCCTGCCGCTCGAGTGCGCGTGCGAGCTCCAGGGCGAAGAAGGGATTCCCGGCGGAGGTCTCGTGGATCCGGCGCAGGATCGGCCTGTCGAAAGCGACTCCCAGCTCCGCGAGGACGACCTCGTGAATCGCGCCCAGGCTGAGCGGACCGGCACGCATCCGGCGCAGCCTTCCGGAGAGCCCCCGCTCGAGGCCAAGCGGGAGCGGCCCCGGCCCCTCGACCCGCCAGGCGAGCAGCACTCCCACCCGCTCGTCGCGAAGACGCCGCAAGGCGAACTCGAGCACCGCCTGAGAGGCGGTATCGAGCCACTGCACGTCGTCGACCGCGAGTACCACCGGGCCCGCCTCGGACAACGTCCGCAGGGCGCCGAGCACTGCGATGGCGATCGCCCGCTGCTCGGGCCGCGGCCCCCTCGGCTCCTCCTGGAGGAGCGCGATCGAAAGAGCCCGCCGTTGCGGGCCGGGCAGAGACGGAAGCGTCGCCTCGAGTTCAGCCTCGAGGAGGTCGCCCAGCGCCGCGTACGAGAGCTTTGCCTCGCTCTCGACCGGCCGAGACTCGAGGACCCGCCAAGAGCGCTCGCGCGCGCCCGCAATCCCGGCTTGCCAGATCGTCGTCTTCCCGATCCCCGGTTCGCCCTCGATCACGAGCGTCGCAGTGCCCGCAAGGACTGTGTCAAGGAACTCGTCGAGATCTGCGAGCTCCCGCTCCCTGCCCACGACCACTCCCGTCATCTGGTCGACCAAGCCTAGGCGTACCAAGTCCGCGCCACAACGGGGATGCTCCGAAGATCCCAGGGTCGGCGCGTCGAGACGCTGGTAGACGAGGGCTTACTCTGCGGAGGAATCTGGCTCTGCGGAGGAATCTGGCCTCTGTCTCCGGAACGAGCGAGGGTGTGACGGGCAGCCGGCGGCGGCAACCGTTGGTTGTTGGCGATCGCGACCTGCTCGCCGACTTCGTCGACCGCGCGTAGCCGACAGCGGGTGAACCCGCGGATCCTCACCGCCGACGCCGAGACGATCTCGGCCGCACGCCGCATCGTCGACTAGCGCCGGATCCCGATCCTGATGCTGACCGCCTGTGGCAAGCAGAACCACGAGTCGCGGACGCTAACGGCCGTTATCAGACAATCGAGAGCGGCTTGGCCAGGAGCACAGCGTGGTTTGCGCAATGTCTGGTTCTGCCCACTTTCCGATCTTGGGCAGACCGGCGCCCTCCGCTTCCGTTTTCGTTTGGCCTGCGGCAAGCTTGAGTGATCGTGGTCGAGCTGCCGAGTGGCACCGTCACGTTTCTGTTCACAGACATCGAGGGTTCGACACGTCTGTTGAAGGAGCTCGGTCCGCTCTACGGCGATGCGCTCGCCGAGCATCAGCGCATCCTGCGGGCCTCGTTCGCCGCCCATGGCGGTCGCGAGGTGGACACGCAGGGGGATTCCTTCTTCGTCGCGTTCGGGCGGGCGAAGGAGGCGGTCGCCGCAGCCGTCGACGCGCAGCGCGATCTTGCCGCCCACGCCTGGCCCGAGGGCGGGGCTGTCAGAGTGCGCATGGGCCTACATACCGGCGAGCCGCGCGTTGGCGGTGAGCGTTATGTCGGTCTCGGCGTGCACAAGGCTGCGCGAATCGCGGCAGCCGGTCATGGCGGGCAGGTGTTGCTTTCGCGGACTACGCGCGAACTGGTCGAGGACGAGTTGCCGACCGGCGTGACGATTCGCGACCTCGGCGAGCGTCGACTGAAGGATCTGGACCGTCCCGAGCGCCTCTCGCAGCTGGTGATCGACGGTCTGCAGAGCGACTTCGCACGGCTCAAGACCCTCGACGAGGAGCTACGCCGCCGGCGGCGGCTCATGTACGCCGGCTCGGCGCTGATCGGCGTACTCGCCGCCGCGGTTGCGATCCCGATATTCGCGCTAGGCCAAGGCGGCTCGGGCTCGGGGGCCAATGTGGCTCCGAACTCGCTCGCCGTTATCGATGCTCATTCGAACAGAGTCGTCGGCGCGGTAGCGGTCGGCGTGCGTCCCTCGGCCGTCGCCACGGGCGAGGATTCGATCTGGGTCGCGAACCTCGACGACAAGACCGTGTCACGTGTCGATCCGCAGACGCTCTCGCTGCAGCGGAATATTTCGCTCACGTCGACGCCGACCGGGCTCGCAATTGGGTTCGGTTCGGTCTGGGTACTGAACGGGACTGCGGGCAACATCTCGCGTGTCGATCCCGGCAGCGACCAGGTGGTGGCGACGAAGGGCGTAACGCAGGGGTCCGCCGGTGGATCCGCCACTGTCGGCGCAGGTTCAGTCTGGGTGGTGTACAGCAACGCGCTGATCGCTCGCGTCGATCCGACCGCGGGCCGCGTGCTCGCGACCGGCTTCGCGGGCACGACTCCGACGGCGATCGCGTTCGGCGCCGGCTCAGTCTGGGTGGCGAACTCACTTGACAACACCGTCTCGCGGATCCTGCCGACAACGGTGAGCGCGTTCGCGACGCAGAGTGTCGGGCGTCACCCGAGCGGCATCTCTGTCGGGGAAGGAGCGGTCTGGGTCGCCGACGAGGGCGACAACACGGTCACACGTATCGATCTCGCCTCCCGTTCCGAGGCGACGATCCCTGTGGGCCACGGACCCACGGGAATCGCGGTCGGGGATGGCGCCGTGTGGGTCGCGAACTCCGACGACGGCACGATCATGAAGATCGACCCGGCGCTGCGGCGCGTCGTGGCCACGATCCGCGTCGGCAATCGGCCCACCGGTGTCGTGACCGCCAACGGTCGCGTCTGGGTCTCGGTCCAGGCGACTACTTGAGGCAGACGGCCGCGAGGTCGAGGTACGGGTTGACGATCACGCAACCCGTGCGTGCGGAGACGAGCGTCAGCGCGCTGTCGACGCCGTACGCGACCGCCGGAGCCTCATCGCGGGCGAGCTCCACGTCGAGTCGACCATACGCGCGGTAACGGGCTTCGCCCGTCAGCCGCGACGCCCGCCTCAGTGCGCTGTTCCAACTTGGCGAGTTGAAGTACGACCAGTTCGCATTGCCGGGCTTGCCGATCGTGCTGCCGTCGAAGAGCAAGTTCAGGACGGCGCCCGGGTCGGGTTCGGTGAAGAGCCAGCCGACCCAGCCCATGTCGAACGGCTCCTTCGGGTTCGCCAGCTTCTGGAAGTACAGGCCAGGCGGAAAGCTCACGATCTGGACGTCGAGACCGATTCGCTTGAGGTCCTGTTTGACGATCTGCGCCTGCGCTAGGACCGGGGCACGGGTGGTGACGTAGAGGACGAGCTTGCCGCTGCGGGTGTGGCCGCGCGCAAGCGCTCTCGCCTTCGCTAGGTCGGGCTTTCGCAGCGGATAGATGTGCGTGTTTCGATAGCCGGGGATGATCGGGGGTATGTAGTGATCGACGGGCGTTTCGGCGTACGAGCCGAATTGGCGTACCAGCGCCGGCCGGTCGAGCGCGAAGTTGATCGCCCGCCTGAGCGGAGCGTTATTGCGAAGCAGCGGCCGCGAGGTGTTGAGCACGAACATGCGCAGGAAGGTCGACGGCTTGACGAAGAACTGCTTCTTGTTCACCCCGAACCGCTGTGCAAGATCGGGCGCGTGTGCTGAGAAGATGAGGTTCGGAACGAACGCGTAGTCGGCTGCGCCGTTGATGACGTCGTCGATGGCCTGGGTATCGTCGACGGTCAGGTCGAAGACGAAGCCGTCGACGTGGTGCGGCCGTGGTCCTCGGTAGTAGACGTTGCGCGTGAGCACGATCCGCTCGCCCGGCACATACTCCGAGACGTAATACGGGGCGGCGCTCGGAACCGGCGGCGTGACGCCACCAGGCTCGATCGGGTGGCCGGCGGGAAGGACGCACAGACTCGAGGCGGCGTTCTCGAGGAAATCGGCCACCGGTTGGGTGAGCCTGAACGACAGTTTCCGTCCCGATGCGACGATTCCCGAAGTTTGCGTCGCCTTACCAGCCAGGACTGCTTGCGCGCCAACGACCTGCGTGAACGCCGGGCTCGCGAACGAGCCATGGAGCATCAGCAACCGGTTGATCGTGTACGCAACGTCCGCCGCAGTAACCGGCGCCCCGGTGTTGAAGCGAAGACCCCTTCGCAGCGTGAACACGTAGGTCTTTTCGTCCCGGGAGATCTTCGGGAAGCCGGCCGCGAGCTCGGGGACGACACGAAATCCGGCTGGGAGCGGCTTGTCCGCAGGCCGCATCAAGCTCGCGCAAACGGCGGCCAAGAGCGGCACATCGCCGGCATTCCCCGCCAGCGCCCCGTCGATCGAATCGATGTACGTGGCCGGCTCGGCGACCCGAAACGTCCCTTGGGCTCTTGGCGCTGCGGGCGACAGAGGCGTCACCGCGAACGCCAAGGTGAGCACGAGCAGGGCGACGACTCTTTTGAACATCCTCCGGGCAAATGGTCTCACGGCGGGACGCCGAGTTAAAGGCTTGGGTAAACCACGGATTCCTTCCGCAACTAGCCGCAGCACCCCCACCGCCGGCGGCGTGAATGCTTAAACGTTGTCGATCACAGGTGTCCAATATCTGGCCATGCGCTGGCCTCAAAAAACGGCCCGATTGAGGCTCTCGAAGTTCGGTTTCACGAGCACCCCTGATTTGGCTCTAGGACTGGCTTGCGGGCAATCTGAGCGCGACAGTGCGCCGCCCGACCCTCTCCCCGCGAAACCTCAAAACCTCGTCCGACAGGACCCCCACGACACCAGAGGTTCTTGTCGCCTTTCCGCCAAAACGCGACAGCTACCGCAAGGTCATCAGGCCTGTGCCGATCCCGTACCACCACTCGAATCTGCAGTCGGAGGAGATGATCTATTACGTCTCCGGCAAGTTCGGCTCGCGGAAGGGCGTCGACGTCGGCTCGATCAACTTGCATCCGTCGGGCCTGCC
>DASWGR010000143.1:0-6601 GCA_036393535.1 Gaiellaceae bacterium
ACAACTCGTGCTCGGGGACGATCGAGCGGAAGTGTCTCTCGACAGTCTCGAGCGTCTCGAGAACCGGCCTTTGTGCTAGCAGCTCGGTGTAATTCTTCGCGCCCTCACGGTCGTGGCCGCGGCCAGGATCCTCGGGTGGAAGATGACCGATGGCATACCAACGCCAGCCGCCGGGTGCTGCGGCATCGGGGTAGATGGCGGATGCCACCTGGTGGTGGCAACGGTCGCGCACGTGGCGAAGGCCATCGAGATGTCGGTCCTGCGGCTCGACGAGCCGGAACCACGTGTCCCAAAGCGAGTGGGCCCAGTTCAGGGCCTCGAACAGCGGCGGGTAGACCTCCCGAGGGCTGTCTGCTTCGATAGCCGCTTGCTCACGAAAACGCTCGACAGCGTCCACGTAACCGCGAACAAGCCAGGAACCAGGTGTAGCGCCGAACCTACGCACCTATCGCGTCGCCGATCGTTTTGGACCCGTCCGGGCCCGTGATGAGTCTGGCAGGTCGAGAAGAGCCCGCCAGAGGTGGAACTGAGCGACGAGAGGACTGCACCTCCATCATGCTTGGATCGCGTGACCGCATCTCTCTGAGCCGAAGTTGGGGCCACCGCTCGCTGTTTGCACGCGCAAGGGCGGCGGTTCTACGGCTACAAGCTAATCGACCGCCAAGCCCTCCGAGCCTTCGCCAGGGAGGTCAGCTCGGTAGCTCTGTCGCACTTCCAACAGAAAGCGACGTGAGGATCATGAGCCGTGCTGCTTCGCTTGCCGGTCCACAGCGGTGCACCGGCGTGGGATCAGGAGGGGCGGCGGGTTGCGCGGACGAGGTTGCGGGACTGACCCGCCGTCCTGGGCGCGTCGCGTCGGGGGGAGAAACCGAGGCTAACGTCGCCTGGCCGCCGACCCGCCGCACTAGAAATCTTCGCTCTTTGCGAGAACGAGCGCAAGCGGGGCCCGAGCGCTCACGATCTCCCCGGGGCTGTCTCCAGCCCCCGTTGTCCGCGAGCCGCCCGGACCCCATCCAAACAGATCGACCCTCGCGCTGAAGGACTTGAGGGCCGCAAGGAGTTGGAGCCACACCACCGTCGCTCCGCCGTAAGAGGCCGCACGTCGGCGGACAGATCCTGCGGCTCGTTGTCGTAAAGGAGCCGAACGACGACACACGCGAAAAGCAGCGTCGCACCTACGGTTTTGTCGCTTCAGGCGATCGCGTAGAGCTTTCGTCCCCTCATACTCGCGCCCCGAGCCGAGAGGCGAACTGAATCCGCTCTCTACGGAGCCACCGTACGCCCGCGGCTTCTCGCCCGGAAACCAGCTTCGGAGGGAGCGCGCGCACCGAGCGAACAGGTAGACCGCAGTCGGGATGCTCTCCCCTATCCCCGCTGCAGTGCGCGCGCGGGGCCATCGTGTCTCGGATCAGCGACTCGAGTCAATAGGTCCCGCGGCCCTGGAACCACCGTGGGGGGCGAGCGCGACGCAAGAACCCGCTGCCGGGACGGCGGGTGGTGCGTTCCGCTCGTCCGCGCAACCAGCGACTGCGTCGAGTCCCGTATTGGCCGACGTCTCTGTCGCACTTCCGCCAAAAGGCGACAGCGACCTTCTCTGTCGTGCTGCCAGGAAGGGGGCAGCAGCCGAACTGGGTTATCCGCCCCGAGGGCGGCTGCTGCCACGCCTTTGATCGGCGGCGGCAAGCTTCCGTTTCTCGCGCGCGGCCTTTTTTCGCTTGCGGTCCTTGCGCCAGCGCCTGATCGATTTGGAGCCGCGTCCCATTCGAGTTGAGCGTAACAATCTACTCGACGGCATCAACGCTCCAACCCGGGGCCTCGAACCCGATTAGTTCGCCGGCTACTCAAGGGCGTCGAGACAGAAATGCCGAAGCCCGCTGACCTTGCGGTCCTCGGGCTTCGACCGCACGACTACGGTTCCCGATTTCTGTCAACGCTGAACGGCAGCGGCTGCGCGAAACGGAGTCTCTGGCCGAGTGGATGCGCACCCGGACGAGGTCCTCTGTCGCAGCTCCAACAAGGAGCGACACCCGGACAAAGCGCGACACTGGGCCGCGAGACGTGCGCTTCTGCCCATGCGGGTTGTCGCTGGCGCAAAGAGGGACAGACCATCCCTTCGGACAGTACTCCTCGTACTCGGGAGGTTCCTGTTACAGGTGCGACGTCAAACCGGCGCCGCTGGCATCGCCGTCGACCGACGCTTCCTCAGCGCCGCCACCATCCTGCGCGTTTTCGTACCAGGAGTACGCGTACTTGCCGTCGTCGAGGTGTTTCGCGAACTTCGTCAGCTTCAACGGGTGGAATGTGTCGCACATGACGGCGAGTTCCTGCGTCTCGTGCGTGCCGATCGATTTTTCCGCGAGCCCGGGTTGCGGCCCGTGCGGCAGGCCCGACGGGTGCAGCGTGATCGAGCCGACGTCGACGCCCTTGCGCGAGCCGAACTTGCCAGAGACGTAATAGATCATCTCTTCCGACTGCAGGTTCGAATGGTGGTACGGAATCGGCACCGCGAGCGGGTCGAAGTCCAGCTTCCGCGGACAGAAACTGCAGATCACGAAGTTACGGCCTTGGAAAGTCTGATGCGAGGGCGGCGGCTGATGGATGCGCCCGGTGATCGGCTCGAAGTCGTGGATGGAGAACGTCCAGGGATATAGGAAACCGTCCCACCCCACGACGTCGAACGGGTGGTAGTCGAGGACGTACGTCTGATAGCCCCCGCGCACGCGCACCTTGACTGGGAACTCGCCCTTGTCGCGGTGCGTGTTCAGCTCCGCGGGTGGATGGATGTCGCGGTGGTAGTACGGCGCGCCCTCGAGGATCTGGCCGTACTGGTTGCGGTAGCGCTTCGGGATCTCGATCAGACCCGGCGTCTCGAAGACGAGATAGCGCTGCTCGCCCTGCGGCTGGAAACGGTACGTCGTGCCGCGCGGGATGACGATGTAGTCGCCCTCCTTGTACGGCACGTCGCCGAAGATCGTCTCCAGCGTGCCGGTTCCTTCGTGCACGAAGACGACCTCGTCGCCCTCACCGTTGCGGAAGAAGTAGTCCATCTGCTCCTTCGGGCGCGCAAGCGAGATCTCGACGTCGTTGTTCCACATCAACAGGCGACGGCCGGTGATCTCGTCGCCTTCGGCGTCGATGTCGTAGGTCTTGAAGTGGCGATGCGCGTGCGCGTCCGGAACCCATTCGTCGCGCTTGATCTCCTCGAAACCGCGGATCTTCATCACGCGGCACGGCGACTGGAGGTGGTAGAGGATCGACTCCATCCCGACGAAGCCCTCCATGCCCATGACCTCCTCGGTCAGGAGCGTTCCGTTGTCGCGGAACTGGATGTGACGCTTGCGCGGGACGTCGCCAAGGCGTTGGTAGAACGGCACGACTAAAGGATATCGGCGGCCATCGCAGCCAGGCGGCGACCGATCGTGGGGGCGAACTTGAACCCATGCCCGCTGCACGGGGAACCGATCACGACCTTGCCGCGGCGCTCGAGGATGAACTGTTCGTCGGCGGTGGTCGTGTACATGCACGTCTCCACAGCGACCGGATCCGGGTCGGCATCGAGGTACGTACGGGCGACAAACTCGGCGGCGCGCTCGACCACCGCTGGGTCGGGCCCGCCCGGCTCGTCGGGACCGACGGTGGCTCCTGCGTGATGCACGCCGGCCTTCAGGCCGTGCAGCGGATCGTGTAGCGAGTAGATCAAGTGACCGCGCGTCTCCGGATCCAGCTGCGCGACGACCGGGAGCGGGTCGCCTTCCCGGCGGAAGTAAGCAACCGTTTCGCGGGTAGTGCGGACCGGCAGGTCCGGGAAGAAGCTCCTGACCCACGGGCCGGCGGTGACCACGATCACCTTTGCATCGAGTTGGTCGAGAGAGTCGACGCGGGTCTCCTCCTCGAGGCGGGCACCGCGCGCCAGCGCGCCGTCGATGAAGGCTCGGTGCGCGAGGTCTGCGCGGACGATGCCGGCCTCGGGCTGGAAGAGCGCCGTCCAATCGTCGGGGACGCCGACCGGCCAACGGCTCCGTGCTCCGGCCGCATCGAGGAGCTCATACTCGGCTCCGGCCGCCTCGAGCGCGTCCGCCGTGCTCTGTGCCGAGCTCTTGACGAGCTCGAGCAGGCCCTTCAGTTCGAGCAGCTCCTGCCCCGACTCCTCTTCGAGCTCGCGCCAGCCGGCGAATGCCTCGCGTGCGAGCTCGACGAACTCGACCTCGGGGTACGCAAGCCGGACGATGCGCGAGCGGCCATGGCTCGAGCCGTGCTCGTGTCCGATGCGGAACTGCTCGAGGAGCAGGACGTCACGGCCCTGGCGTGCCAGCCCGTACGCGGTCGCAGAGCCCATGATGCCTGCCCCGACGACGGCGACCTCGGCCTGCATCCGGCTCAAGCTACGCGGTTCCGCAGCACGCCGATTCCCTCGACCTCGAGCTCGACGACGTCGCCGCGTTGTAGCCAGCGCCCGTCGCCGTGTTCGAGGATGCAGCCCGTCCCGACGGTGCCGGAGCCGAGGACGTCCCCCGGGCGCAGGTGCGTGTTCCGCGCGGCATGCGCAACGATCGCGTCCCACGAGTGGTACATGTCTGCGAGGTTCCCGCGCGATCGCTCCTCACCGTCCACGCGCGCGATCATCGTGGCGCTCGTCCCGTCGAACTCGTCGGGTGTCAGCAGCACCGGCCCGAGGCTGGTGGCGAAGTCCTTGCCCTTTGCAGGACCGAGCCCCACCTTCATTTCGGTCCGCTGGAGATCTCGAGCAGACCAGTCGTTCATGATCGTGAAGCCGCCGATCTGGCCCTCGGCGCCGATGATCGCCGCGACCTCGAGCTCGTAGTCGAGCTCGTTCGTGTCCGGCGGGTACGGGATCTCCTCGTCCGGCCCGTAGATCGCCGCAGGGTTGGAGAAGTAGAAGACGGGGATCTCGTACCACTCGGGCGGCACCTCCTGGCCCCGGAGCGCGCGAGCGGTCTGCACGTGTTGTTCGAAGGCGTAGAAGTCGCGGACGGCGGGTGGATGAAGCACGGGCGGGCGGAAGTCGACGTCTGCGAGCGGATACTCAGCGTGTCTACGCGCCGAGCCGCCGCCGGTGAAGTACGCCTGGAGCGTCTGCGCAGCGAGCTGCAGGACGGTGTCGCCCTCGATGATCCCCGGCCAGCCGCGCTCGAGCTGCAGGTCCTTCGGAGTGAACATGCAAAGTTTCACGACGCTCTCGTCACCCTTACGTTCCCGTGCCTGGCACCGGTACGTCTCCGAGGAGCCCGCAGCGCATCGGCGAACGCTCTGTCGCGTGCGTCACTCGTAACAGGTTCGTACCCGTGCCTGACAGGGGTACGTTGCGGGAGCCCGCCCCGCATCACGGTTCCGTGTGCACGATCACGTCCGCTATGTCTGGACGCGCGCGCCGGATGCGCTCCTCGATCTCGCTGGCACGCGCATGGGCTTCGGCGAGTGGGCTCGACGGATCTAGGCCTAGCGTCAGATAGGTCAGCAGTCCTTCGTCTGTGCGGACGAAACGCAGCTCCCGCGGCTCCTCGCCCGTGACCTCGCGAACGATCCGAAGCACCACATTCCGCTCGGCTTCGTCGTCCTCGATTCGGCGGCCTGCCACCTCCTCGCCCAGCGGCTCGATGTGCGTCTGCACCGAGTCGACCTCCGGCACCGCGGCGGCGATCGCACTCTCTACCTGGTTGGCCACCTCGTGCGCCTCCTCGAGCGTCACCTCACCGGGAAGCTTCAGGTGCAGCGATACCTCCGTGCGTCCGCCGACGTCCAGGACGCTGACGTTGTGCACTTCCCGCACCGAAGGAACTCCGAGCGCCGCTGCATGCGCGCGGTCACGGATGGCCGCCTCGTCCTCCTGCGGCTCGACGTGGACGACGACGTCGCTTCCTGGCAACGCGGCGGTGAGCGCATCCTCCACGCGGTCTGCTGCTGCATGGCCCTGCCCGACGGCAGCGCCCGGCGGGACTGTGATCACCACGTCCATGAACTGCCTCGGCCCTGCCTGCCGCATGCGGAGTCGCTTCAGCGTCACCGGCGGCTCGACCAGAGCGAGCGCCGCGCGGGCCGCCTCCTCGGCATCGGCCGGGGCGCGATCCATCAGGACGTCGACGTTTCGCTTCATCAGCCGCGCGGCGGCAAGCAGCACGAGGACGGCGACGAAAAGCGCCGCGGCCGAGTCTGCGCCTTTGTGCCCCTCGCGCACGAGCACGAGCCCAATGAGCACCGCGACCGATCCGCCGAGATCGCTGGCGAAGTGGAGCGCGTTCGACGACAGCGCGGCGCTTCGGTAGCGGCGTGACGCGCGCCAGAGGACGACTGTACGACTGATGTCGACCGCGATCACGATCCCCAGCACCACGAACGCGTACCACCTCGCCTCGACGGTCGCGGTGCGACCGCCGACGAGATGCGTGATCGCCCGCCAGGCGATGAAGCAGCTGGCCAAAACCAGAATCGTCGCCTCGGCGAGAGCGGAGAGATGCTCGGCCTTCCCGTGGCCGTACTGGTGCGCAACGTCCGCGGGCCTGACCGCGACACCAACCGCGAAGAGCGTCAGCAGCGCCGCCACGAGGTCGGTGCCTGAGTGCAATGCCTCCGAGATGAGGCCCAG
>DASWGR010000144.1:0-3920 GCA_036393535.1 Gaiellaceae bacterium
CGTCGAGGAGGTAGCGGGGCGGCTGCCGCTGCGGCGGCAGCGTGAGAACGCGCTTTTGTATGTGCGTGGTCTGGTCGAGCAGGGGGGCCGCAAGAGCTTGCAGCCGACGCTGTTTCGGCTGGAGGAGTCACCGGCGCGGTATGAGTCGATGCAGCAGTTTCTGGCCGATTCGCCCTGGGATCCGATGCTGCTGGTCGAGGCATGCGCGGAGCGGGTGGCGCCCGAGATCGGCGTGCTCGCTTGGGTTGTCGACGACACCGGGATCGTCAAGGACGGCAAGCACTCGCCGGGGGTGAAGCGCCAGTACTCGGGCACGCTCGGCAAGATCGGTAACTGCCAGATCACGGTCAGCGTGCACGCCGTCGGTGGGCGGGGGACGCTGCCGCTGGGCTGGTCTCTCTATCTGCCCGAGGAGTGGTGCGACGACCGCGAGCGAGGGCGGAAGGCGAAGATCCCGGAGGCGGTTCGCTTCCAGACGAAGCAGCAGCTCGCCGCCGGCGTTTGCGAGCAGGTGTCCGGCTGGGAGATCCCGACTGCGCCCGTGCTCGCCGATTGCGCCTACGGTGATGACACCCGCTTCCGCACCAAGCTGGATGCGCAAGAGCTCGAGTACGTGCTCGCCGTCTCCGCGCAGATCAGCGTCTACGGGCCGGAGACGACTTTTGCCGTGCCGGAGCGCAACGGTACGGTCGGCCGGCGGAGGTCGGTCGCGCGGCCCGACCGGAAACCCGAGTCGGTGCGGGCGCTCGCCGCACGGCTGCCCCGGCGGGCCTGGAAAACGCTCCCGTGTCGGACGACACCGGCGGGCGAGGATGTTTCGAGCCGCTTCGCGTTCGTCCGCGTTGTCGCTACCCACCCCGTCCGTACCGACTGTCTGCCGCCGCGCTGGGAGTGGCTGATCATCGAGTGGCCCGCCGGCGCCGACGCGCCGAGCGACTACTGGCTCTCCAACCTGTCCGAGACGGAAAGCCGCGAGCGGCTCGCCCGCCTCGCCCGCCTGCGCTGGGCGATCGAGCTCGATTACCGCCAGTTGAAAGGCGAGCTCGGACTCGACCATTACGAAGGCCGGAGCTACGCCGGCTTCCACCACCACTGCGCGCTCGTCACCTGCGCGCACGCCTTCCTCACGCTAGAGCGGCTCGACCCAAAAGCCCCGCGGCCGGTCTGACGCTGCCGCAGGCGGTGCTGCTCCTACAGCCCGTCCTGCGCTGTTGGGCCGGCCGTTGCCGCACCTGCTCCCAGCCCGTCGACCTCGACCAGCTCACGATCTTCCATCACCGTGAGTAACAAAGTCCTACTAGAACGGTCGCGCCGATCGAGTCAAGACCCGCGCCCGACTACCATTTAGGGCATGAAGATCGGGGTACTGGCTGTTCAGGGCAACTTCCGCGAGCACGGTGCGATGCTCCGGCGACTCGGCGCAAACGTCGTCGAGGTGCGGAAGCCGGAAGAGCTCGACGGCCTAGACGGCCTGGTCGTTCCCGGAGGGGAGTCGACGACATTCATACGCCTGATGAAGCTCTACGCCCTCGACGAGGCAATCCGGGCATTCGAAGCGCCGATCCTGGGTACCTGTGCCGGCATGATCGTCCTCGATCGCGATCATCTCGGGCTCGTCGACGTCGAGGTCGACCGGAACGCCTACGGGCGCCAGGTGGCGAGCTTCGAGGCTGACCTTTCCCTTGCGGGGGAAAGCTCCCCGCTGCGCGGCGTCTTCATCCGCGCGCCACGCGTGCGCGTGACCGGAGAGGACGTGGAGGTTCTTGCCGAGCACGAGGGGGAGCCGGTGCTCGTTCGCGACGGACGAGTTCTCGTTGCGTCGTTCCACCCGGAGCTGACGGAAGATACTCGCGTTCACGAGCTGTTCCTAAACGCAGTACAGGAGGCGATGAGTGTCAGGGCATAGCAAGTGGTCCTCGATCAAGCACAAGAAAGGCGCCGCCGACGCCAAGCGCGGCAAGCTCTTCTCCAAGCTCTCGCGCGCCATCATCGTGGCGGCGAAGGAGGGCGGGCCTGATCCCTCTGGGAACCTCGCGCTGCAGAACGCGATCGAGAAGGCGCGCTCGTACTCCATGCCGAAGGACAACATCGAGCGCGCGATCGCGCGCGGCTCGGGTGCGGATTCGGACGCGCAGGCTTTCGAGACTGTCGTCTACGAGGGCTACGGCCCGAGCGGCGTCGCCGTGATCGTCGAGGCGCTGACGGACAACCGCAATCGCACCGCGTCTGACGTGCGGCACGCCTTCGACAAGTTCGACGGCAACCTAGGCACTTCCGGCGCGGTCGCCTGGCTCTTCGAGCGGCGGGCGGTCGTCATCGTTCCTGCCGACGGCGTCGACGAAGACGAGTTGACGCTCGCCGCAGCGGAAGGTGGCGCCGACGATGTGTCACTGGACGGTTCCACCTATGAGGTCGTCTCGGCGCCGGAGGCGCTGGCCGCGGTGCGCGAGGCGCTCGAGAGCGCGGGCTTCACGGTCGAGGCGGCTGAGCTGACGATGGTGCCGAAGACGACCGTCGAGGTCGCGGACGAATCGGCTGCGAAGAAGATCCTGCGTCTGATCGACCAGCTCGAGGAGAGCGACGACATCCAGGACGTTTACGCGAACTTCGACATCCCCGAGCAGGTCCTGGAGACGGTCGCGTCCTAGCTCGCGGGTGGCGGATCCTCCGGCGAGTCGGCCGGGATTTCGTCGACGCCGGTCGGTTGCGAGAGCGGGTCGACTTCGCGGCCGACGGACATTGCCCGCCTCTCCGGAGGAAGCTCGCCGTGTGCTTCCGCGATCTCTTCCTCGGTCATCTCCAGTGGGTTGCGTTCCTCTGCCATTTTCCGTTCAGGTCCTCGCCGCGTCCGAGGGCAGGCTAGCACCGCGGTCACCCGGGTTATCCACTCCGCTACTCCTGGTTACCCAAGGGATGCCTAGGTTTTGCGGCGGAGAGGGGGGTCGCGAGGGAGCTTCGGCTCCCTCGCTCTCTTTAGACCCAGCCGCGCTGCCGGGCGACTCGGCAGAGAGCCCGCCGCTTGGCGTGCGCGGGCTGGTCGGAGAGGCCCGCCTTCGCGTAGATGCGACGCAGCGCCGCTTTGACGGTGCCGGTCGCGCCAGGTGTTCCCAGTTGCGCCGCGATCTGCTCGTTCGACGGCAAGCTTTCGAGGCTTGCCCCGGCCAGCCATGGCCCACAAAGACACTGCACGATCTGGCGTTGGAAGGCCGAGAGTTGGGCGGACGCCGCAGGTACGACTTCCTCGAGCGGTTCGGTCGTATCGGGGTCCTGCTGCTGCGCCGGCCAGGAGAAGAGGACGGTCTCGGAGCCGATGCCGATCCGGTCGGCATGGCGGAGCGGCAGCGGACTTCCCGGCTGGACACGGGTCCCGTTCAGGAACGTTCCGTTGAAGCTGCCGCGATCCTCGACGTACCACCGGCCGTCGCGGAACGTCAGCGCGGCATGCTCACGGCTCACCGTCGGCGATGCGAACGCGAGGTCGCTCGACGCGTCGCGTCCGATCGTGACGCTTTCCTCGAGTTCGTGCTCCGTCCCGTTAGGGAAGGTGAGCCAGGTGTCCCCGGGCATTGGCCGGAAGGATACGTCCGGTTAGACGCCTAACCTTTCACCGTGAAGGTCATTGGCATCGATCCAGGGACGGCTTCTTGCGGGTACGGGATCGTCCACGAAAAAGACGGGCGCCTCAGGGCCATCGACCACGGGTGGTGGAAAACATCCGCGGCCGTACGCCCAGAGCTGCGTCTGAAGACGATCTTCGACGCCGTGGTCGAGCTCGTCGAGCTTCATCAGCCCGATGCCGTCGCAATCGAGGAGTCGTTCGTCGGCGTCGACGCCCGCACCGCACTCTCCGTCGGGCAGGCGCGCGGGGCCATCATGGTCGCGGCCGCCAACGCCGGGGTCGGGTGCGCTGAGTATTCGCC
>DASWGR010000145.1:0-5772 GCA_036393535.1 Gaiellaceae bacterium
GCGAAGAAGATCCGCGAGCGCGCCACCTGCCTCGTCTGGCTGGCCTAAAGGCCGGCGCAGCGGCGAGCTTGGGGAGGTCGGCCAGCCAGCGGCTTCGGCGTCCGTCCCGCGTCCAGATGATCGGGAAGAACGACTCGTCCATCGTCGTGTCGCCCGCGCGGCGATACCGCGAGTAGACGGGATCGGCGTGCTCGGGGTGGAAGCGCGTCTCTGCGGGGACGAGATGTGAGATCACCGCGCGGCGATGCACCGAGCCCGTGTTCGGTCCCGAGCCGTGAAACGTGTTGAAGTGGTGAAAGGCAGCTCCCCCGGCACGGACGACCAGCGGTACGAGCCGCAGCTCTTCCTCCGCCGGCCGCGCACGGTCGAGCGGGGCCAGCCAGTCGGGCGGCGCATGGAACTCACCCCTGTTCTCGGGGGAGCGCGGCCACCGATGCGAGCCGGCCGCGTACGTGATCGTGCCGGCCTCCGCCGAGGTGTCGTCGAGCGCGATCCAACAAGTGATCATCTCCGGCGGCACGATGTAGTCGAGATAGCTTCCGTCCTGGTGCATGCCGAGCGACTTCGCACCAGGCGGCTTCCAGATGCAGTTGTCCTGGACGACCCGCACCCCGTCCCACCCCATCAGCGCCGCGGCGAGCCGGCCCGTCCGCTCCGAGAGCGTCTGGGCGGCGATGCGTGGATCGGCCTTCCAGCCGTTGCAGATCTGACGGGTGCGATCCTCGGGATCGCGCCCAGAGACCCAGTTCACCTCGTCCGGGCGAATCCCGGTCTCGTAGCGGCCCGCGAACAGCGGCTCGAAGCGCTCGCGGAGGAGCGCGACTGCATCCGCGCCGACGAATCCTTCCTCGAGCACGACGAAACCGTCCCGACCGAAGCGGCCGAGTTGCTCGTCACTCCAGCTCTCCACGCTCAACTGCGCGGCCGTCTCTTATCGGGGTCGTGGATCGGGAGCGACTCGACGGTGGCCGAGGCGGTCCCCTCACCCACTGCGACCTCGAGGCCTGCGCCGCGTTCCGCGAACCGGGTCTCCACGACCGCGAGGCCGATCACCTTCCCTAGTGTCGGGCTTTCGCGGGGGCTCGTCAGCGTGCCCGCCGGCTCGCCGGCGCTGGTGACCAACGCCCCGTACTCAGGAACCTCGGGGCCCTCGACGGCGAGTGTGACCATGCGCCGCGGCGGCGCCTTCGCAGTTTCGGCGAGGGACCGCTTCCCGTGGAAGTCTCCGGTGTCGAGACGGACGACCTTGTCGAGTGAAGCGTCGAAGGGATCCGTCTCGTGCTGGAAGTAGTCGTAGCCGATGAAGATCAATCCTGACTCGATGCGCAGCGTCTCGACCGCGGCCAACCCGTACGGGACGGCGCCCGCACTCGTGAGCGTGCTCCACAGCTCCGTCGCGTTCTCCGGCCCGCAGAAGATCTCGTAGCCGAGCTCGCCCGAGTACCCGGTGCGGGAGACCCACACCGGCACTCCGCCGACGCGCACCTGCTCGGGGAAGAATCGGAAATAGCGCAACGCGGTCACGTCGGCGTCGCAGAGAGAGGAGAGCAGGTCGCGCGAACGCGGACCTTGGAGCTGGACGTGCGGCAGGGTGGGCGTGATCGGCTCGATTTCGGCATCGAGGTCGCCGACGACCTGCTCGAAGTGCTCGAGGTCTGAGTCGAGCGCGGTGATCACCCAGGCGTGCTCGTCGTCGAACTTGAAGACCGTGCCGTCGCCGACCATTTTCCCGTCCTCGTCGCAGAACGGCGCGTAGCGGATCTGCCCGACCTCCAGACCGGCCATGTCGTTCGTGAAGATCCGGTCAGCGGCGCGGAGCGCGTCCGGTCCGCGGAAGTCCCACTTGCGCAGCGGCGACTCGTCCCACACGCCGGCGTTCTCCCGGACGGCGCGGTGCTCCGCGACGGGGTCACCGAAGTGGTTGGGCCACCGCCATCCCTCCCACTCCATGAACTCGCAGCCCAGGTCGCGCTGGACGGAGTCGAAAGCCGTGCCCACGATCTCGGTGCTCATGTCTCCACCGCCTCGCTAACCAGCCCGGCCCACCCTAGTTCCAGCGAGACCTCTCGCGCGTGTTCCAGCAGTGGCTCGACAACGGCCTCCATCGCCTGACGGTCGAATCGCGTCGCCGGTCCCTGCACACCGATGATCGCGGCAAGCTCGCCGTGGTTCCCCCAAACTGGTGCAGCGATCGCATGCAGATCGTCTTCGCGCTCACCGAAGTTGTAGGCGTAGCCGCGTTCCCGTACTGCGTCGAGTTCCGCTGCGAGCTCCGATCGCTTCGCGATCGTCCGCTTCGTATAGGACTTGAGCGCGCCGGGCGGCAGGGCGCCCCGACCGAAGGCCAGTAGCACCTTCCCCGTCGCGGTCGCGTGCGCGATGCTCGGCCTGCCGAGTTGCGCGACGCCCTGGACCGAGAACGGGCTCTGCGCGAAGTCGACGGTCACGGCGTCTCGTTCGCCCGCCGCCGACAGCGTCGCAGTCTCGCCGGTCGAGTCGACAAGCGCGAGCAGATGCGGTCGCGCGATCTGGCGAAGATCCAGGCGGCCGAGAACGATGTTCCCGAGCTGAAGCAAGCGAGGCCCCAGCCTGTAGCGACCCGACTCCGGGACGTGCTCGACGAAGCCGCCTGCAACGAGGGTCGCCAGCAGCCGCGAGACCGTGCTCGGGTTGACGCCGGTGCGTCTTGCGATCTCGTTCGTTCCGAGCTCCGTGTCCACCTCCGCGAGAGCGTCGATCACGGCGAATGCGCGCTGCACCGAGCCGACGAGCCTGATCGCTGGTTGTCCCGTCCGCGGCACGATCGCGCCAACAATAAGGGATCGCCCGTATGCGTCATGGCGGCGGTGAGCCGCGCCGAGCAGCGGTGAGAAGCAGCACGGTGCCCGCAACCGCCAGAGCGATGAAGCCGGTGACGGCGACGCCGTTCCAGGCGTAGCGCTCCCACGCGAGCCCCGGTAGATAGGCGCCCAACGATCCGATTCCGTAGTAGAGGGAGAAGTACACGGCGCTGGCAGCACCGCGGTCGACGGCGGCTGCCTCGGCCACCCCGAGCTGCGCCGCGGTGACGCCGCTGAAGTTGGCGAGGGTCACGAGAGCGAGACCGGCGACGAGGCTCGGCAGGTTTGCAGGCAGGGACAGGGCCAGTCCAAGAGCGGCGAGCGCGAGCGCCGACAACGCGAGCCGTTCCCAGCCGATCCGATCTGCGAGCCGGCCGATTGCGGGCCCGGCAGCGCCGAGGATCCACAGCACGAAAACGAGGCTGCCGACGGCGGGACCGAAGCCGAACGGCGGACGCTCGAGCCGGTAGACGACATACGAGAAGCAGCCGACGAACGTGAAGAAGAAGGCGGCCCCGGTCACAGTCGCCCGAAGGAGGCTCGGGTTGCGGAGCTGACGTAGAACGCCCCTGAACATGCCTCCGCGCGGCAGCTCGACCGGCAGGTCGACGAGCGCGCGCTGCATGACGACCGCGGCCGACAGCGGGAAGACCACCAGGATCCCGATCGCCCAGCGCCAGCCGACTGCGGCGGCGAGAAGCCCAACCCCGACGCGGCCGATGAGGCCTCCTGCAACGAGCGACGCGACGTAGTACCCCATCGCCCGGCCGCCGATCGTCGGCGCGAAGGCCTCCGCCACATAGGGGACACCCGCCGTCAGGAGGCCGGGCATGCACAGACCTTGCAGCGCACGGAACGCGAGCAAGAGAGCAAAGCTCGGCGCCAGCGCCGCTCCGAGAGTGGGCGGAACGAGCAGCGCGCAGGCGAGCACGATCGAACGCTTCCGGCCGTACCGGTCCGAGAGAGGGCCCCAGATCCACGCGCCGCAGGCGAGTGCGAGCACGACGACCGAGATCGTCAGGCCGGCCTGCGCGGGACTGACGTCGAAGGATCGTCCGAGCTCGGGAAGGATCGCCTGGGTCGAATAGGTGACGGCGAACATGCCCGCCGCTCCGAGCAAGAACCCTGCCATCCCTCTCGATTTCGCCGGCGGTTCTGCTCGTCCGGCAGATCGCATCGTCAGGCGCCGCGAGGCGAGGTGTCGCTGAGCGTTACACGCATCAGATCCCTGATCGAGACGATCCCGACGACCTTGTCGCCGTCAACTATGGGGAGGTGACGGAAACCGCCGTGGATCATGAGAGCGGCGGCATGGTCGGTCGTGTCCGAAGACTCGACGGTCTCTGGATGCCTCGTCATGCAGTCTTCGACAGCGGCGGTCTGGTCGCGATCGGAGGCGACAGCCAGGAGGACGTCCCGTTCCGTCAGGATCCCGACGAGACGTTCGCCGTCGAGAACGATCGCGGCGCCGACTCCGCGCTCCACCATTCGGCGTGCCGCCTCGCGGAGCCCAAGCCCGCGCTCGACCGCGAACACGCCTCGGGTCATCACGTCGGCCAGGACTGGCATGCGCGGATGCTACTGGCCTGCCGTTTCGCCCGGACGCTGCGTCACTTCGCCCGCTCTCGCGCTACGCGGAATGGCGTCCCGGGATCCAGTCCGTGCCGGCGAGCGGCACGCGCGCCATGGCCGCGGCCTCGACCGTCAGCGCGACGAGATCCTCTGGCTCGAGGTTGTGAACATGGGACTTGCCGCAAGCGCGCGCGAGCGTCTGCGTCTCGAGCGTGAGGACGCGCAGATAGTTCGCGATCCGGCGCCCGCCGAGCACCGGGTCGAGACGGGCCGAGAGCTTGTCGTCCTGGGTCGAGATCCCTGCTGGGTCACGGCCCGCCTGCCAGTCGTCGTAGAAGCCCGACGCGCTGCCGATCTTCCGGTACTCCTCGTCGTACTCGGGGCTGTTGTCGCCGAGAGCGATCAAGGCGGCAGTCCCGATCGAGACCGCGTCGGCCCCCAGCGCCAGCGCCTTGGCGACATCGGCGCCGGTGCGGATGCCGCCCGAGATGATCAACTGCACCTTGCGGTGCATGTCCAGCTCCTGGAGGGCCTGCACGGCGAGGCGCGTTGCAGGAAGCGTGGGTATGCCGACGTGCTCGATGAAGACGTCCTGCGTCGCGGCGGTTCCGCCTTGCATGCCGTCCACGACGATGACGTCGGCCCCCGCCTTGACCGCTAGCTGCACGTCGTAGTACGTGCGCGTCGCGCCGATCTTGACGAAGATCGGCTTCTCCCAGTCGGTGATCTCGCGCAGTTCGTGGATCTTGATCTCGAGGTCGTCCGGTCCCGTCCAGTCCGGATGGCGGCACGCGCTGCGCTGGTCGATCCCCTTCGGCAGGGCGCGCATGGCTGCAACGCGATCCGAGATCTTGTGTCCGAGTAGCATCCCGCCCCCGCCCGGCTTGGCGCCCTGGCCGACCACGATCTCGATCGCGTCCGCCCGCCGCAGGTCGTCTGGGTTCAGGCCGTAGCGCGAGGGGAGTACCTGGTACACGAGCGTCGTCGAGTGGGTGCGCTCCTCCTCGGTCATCCCGCCGTCGCCGGTGGTGGTCGCCGTCCCCACTTCGCTGGCACCGCGCCCGAACGCCTCCTTCGCCTGGGCGGACAGCGCGCCGAAGCTCATCCCGGCGATCGTGACCGGGATCTTCAGCTCGAGCGGCTTCGTTGCGAAGCGCGTTCCCAGCACGACGTCGGTGTCGCAGCGCTCCCGGTAGCCCTCGAGCGGGTAGCGCGACACGCTGGCACCGAGGAAGAGCAGGTCGTCGAAGTGCGGCAGCCGACGTTTCGCACCGAAGCCGCGGATGTCGTAGATCCCCTCGCGCGAAGCGCGCTGGATCTCGGCGATGACGTTGCGGTCGTACAGGTACGACTCGCGCAG
>DASWGR010000146.1:0-6834 GCA_036393535.1 Gaiellaceae bacterium
GATGGTAGAAGGGTCATTTACTATCGTGCAAGAACGATGAGCGGTCCGGAACAGCTCGACGGGATCGTCGCCGCGCAGCGCTACACGCACCACGCCGCGCTGCTTCCGGAGCTCTACCCGCACGTGGCACACCTCTTCACCGAGAAGCCGCTCGCGCTCGGTGCAGCGACCGGCGACCGTCTCGCGCAACTCGCCCGTGAGGAAGGCTGCGTGCACATGCTCGGCTATCAGCGTCGGTCCGACCCGGCGACGCGCGAGGCCAAGCGAACGGTCGACGAGTGGACAGCGAGCGGTGAGCTCGGTGCGCTTCGCTATGTGCGGATCTGCTACTCGGACGGCGACTGGACCGGAAATGCGCGCGCCGGGTTGATCGACGTCGGCGAGCAGCCGCCGCCGATTCCCACCGAGGAGGCGCCGCCCGAGTTCGCGACCGACGACGAGGCGCTCTGGGCTCTCTCGGACGGCGTGGACAAGCTCGTCCACCCACTCAACCTGCTTCGGCACTTCCTCGGCGAGCGCTACCGGCTCGTGTTCGTGCACGTCTCGGGACGGCTGCTCGTCTTCGAGAGCGAGTCGGGCATCCCGGCGACGATCGAGGTGACGCCGTATCGATTGACGGTCGGGTTCGACGAGGAGATCCTCGTCGCCTTCGAGCGCGGCTACGTGCGACTTCGCCCGGCGCCGTCGCTGGCCGTGAACCGTTCCGGCACGCTCGAGCTCTGCCGCGACCCCGGCGGAGCCGCGACACCGGAGCGGATCTTCCCCCAGCTTCCGTGGATCGATCCGCAGCGGGCGCAGGCCGCCGACTTCCTGCGCGTCTGCCGCGGGGAGGCCGCGCCGCCGACGGACGCCGCCGAGGCCGCCGAGGATCTGCACCTCGTCGCGGACATCGTGCGCGCCCGCGTCGAGGTTCCGGGCGGGCGCGAGGCACTGCGCGCCGAACGGGACGAGCACGCCCGCTCTTGGGAGGAGCGGTTGAGCTCCTACGCCAAGGCAGGGAGCGGCTCGTCCACGGCCTTGCGTACGACGAGCGACTCGCCGGTGACGGGATCGAAGAAGTAACAGCGCTTCGGGTTGAGCGCGAGTCGGATCTTCTTCCCCATGAACCGTCGCGTTCCCGAGGGAAGCCTGGCCGTGAAGAGCGCCCGGGCCTCCTGCGCGAGCAGCGCCTCTTGCTCCTCGCCCTCGCGGATGCTGACGATGTCATCGGTCTCGACCGGTTCTGCAGCGATGGGGAAGAACACGAGTATCTCCGCGCCGAGGTTTTCTTCGACCGTCACGTCAGCTTCGATCGACCACGCCGCCGCCTCGCCGTCCTCGACCTCGGCGAAGTGCTCCGGGCGGACGCCGAGGATGACACGCTGCGGAAGCTTCGCGGCGTCGGCGCCGAGCTCGTCGAGCGGGAGCGAGAACCCTGCGAAGCGGAGCGAGCCGTCGGCGACGTGCGCCTCGACGAGGTTCATCGAGGGCGAGCCGATGAAGGCAGCGACGAAGAGGTTGACCGGCGACCAGTAGAGAGCCTGAGGCGTGTCGACCTGCTGGATCTTGCCCGCGTTCATGACCGCCGCGCGCTGGCCGAGCGTCATCGCTTCGACCTGGTCGTGCGTGACGTAGACCGTCGTCACGCCGAGCTGCGCATGCAGGCGCGCGAGGTCGGCGCGCACGCGCACACGGAGCTTCGCGTCGAGGTTCGACAACGGCTCGTCCATGAGGTAGACGCGCGGACGACGCGCGATCGCGCGGGCCATCGCGACGCGCTGACGCTGGCCGCCGGAGAGCGCGAGCGGGCGGCGATCCATCAGCTCTTCGAGCCCGAGCAGGCGCGCGGTCTCCGTGATCCGTTTCGCGATCTCGGCGCGCGGCGTCCCCCGCACTTTGAGACCGAAGGCGATGTTCTTGCGAACTGTCATGTGCGGATAGAGCGCGTAGTTCTGGAAGACCATCGCAATGTCGCGCCGCTTCGCATCGACGTCCGTCACGTCGCGGCCGCCGATGACGATTGCTCCGTCGGTCACCTCCTCGAGCCCCGCGATGCACCTGAGCAGCGTCGTCTTGCCGCAGCCCGACGGGCCGACGAGCACGATGAACTCACCGTCTTCGATCGTGAGGTCGACCCCGTCGACGGCGCGCGTGCCGTTCGGGAACGTCTTCACGATTGTCTGTAGCTCGATGTTTGCCATTTTCCCCTAACCCTTCAGCCCCGTGGTCACGATGCCGCGCGTGAGCTTCTTCTGCAAGACCAGGAACGCGAGTACCGGCGGCACGGTGAAGAGCAGCGCGGCCGCGAGCGTTACGGGTACGAGCGTGATCTCCTGGCCCGCCGAGTAGTACCCCTGCGCAATCTTCGGTCCCAGGGGAAGGAGCTGGTCGGGCAAGAGCAGCTGCGCGAGGATGTACTCGCCCCACCAGCCGGTGCCCAGCCAGATGAAGGCGACCACGAGCGGCGCGCCCGAGTTGGGGAGGTAGATCTGCAGAAACGTCCGCAGGTGACCGCAGCCGTCCATTGCGGCGGCGTCGTCGAGGTCGGTCGGGAAGCTCGCGTAGAACTGGCGGAAGAGGAAGATCAGGAAGGCGCTGCCGCTGATGCCCCAGATCAGCCACGGCCAGCGCGTCGAGTACATGTTCAGCTTGACGATGACCCAGAAGAAGGGGATGAAGGTGATCGCGAACGGGATGAACGTCGTCCCGAGCATCAGGATGAAGAACGTGTTGCGCCCGCGGGCGCGGATGCGCGCGAACGCGTAACCGGCGAGCGCGCTTGTGAGCACGGCGGGCACCGTCGCGATGAAGGTGAGGACGACGGTGTTCCACAGGTAGTGCGTGAACGCGAACTGGCCCGACCACGCGAAGCGGTAGTTGTCCCAGTGTGCGGGCTTCGGAATCACGGGCCCGCTGACGCCCTGGTGCATCTCCCGAAGCGAGCTGAAGAACCCCCAGACGAGCGGAACGACGAAGATCGCCGCGAGCACGAGCACGAGCGCGTAGAGAACCGCTTCGGTCGCGAGCCGCATCGGCGTCCAGCGCTTGCGCCGGCGTCGACGTGGCGGAACCGCGGCAGCAGTCGCTGCGGCCTGCGTCATTTCCCGTACTGCTCCTTCGCCTGGAAGACCCAGAAGCGCCCGCTCAGGAAGACCAGCGCGGTCACTACGAGGATGAACGCGACGAAGATCCAGGCAATCGCGGCGCCGTAGCCGAAGTCGCCGTCGCCGAAGATCCGCTGCAGGGCGTAGATGTTGAAGGTGATGTTGTCCGTCGGCACCGTCGAGCCGAGGCCCGACTGCAGCCCCGGCGAGAGGAGGATCGGCTCGACGAACACGTTGGCGGCGCCGACGAGGCCCCAGACGAGCTGGAACATGATCACCGGTGTCAAGAGCGGCAGCGTGATCGAAACGAAGCGTCTGACGGCGTTGGCGCCGTCGACGCGCGCGACCTCGTACAGCTCCTCGGGAATGCCCTTGAGGCCGGCGAGGAAGATCAGCATGCCCGTGCCGGCGCCTCCCCAGAGCAGCAGCATGATCAGCGTCGCCGTCGAATGTTCGAGCAGCCAGTCGGTGTGCCTGTTCCCGCCGAGGGCGCCCAGGATGCGGTTGAGCAGGCCGCCGTCCTGATCGGTGATCGCCTTCCAGATGAACGCCTTTGCGACGACGGGGACGACGACGGCGACGTAGAAGAGCGTGCGCCAGAGCCCGAGGAACTTGATGCCCGCGTTGAGGAGCATCGCCAGCCCGAGCTGGGTCACGATCCAGAGCGGGACGATCGTGACCATCAAGATCGCCGTCCTTTGCATCGAGTACCACATCTCGTGGTCGTGGTATGCGCGGACGTAGTTCTTGCTGCCGACGTACTGCAGGTTGGTGTGGAGGTTCACCGGGGTCAGGTTCGAGAGGGACATCGCAAACCCGAGCACGAGCGGCACCGACGTCAGTGCGATGAACCCGAACAGCCACGGCGAGAGAAAGCCGTAGAAGGCGAGCGTCTCGCGTCTTCGGCGAGACGCCCGCCTTATCGGCTTCACAGCGGTCGCGACGAGCGGGGTTTCGACGGTTCCCACAGCGCTTGCCGACTGTTGTAACCGAACCTAACCCTGCTTGCCCACGGCGATCGCGCGGTTCGTATCGGCCTCGACTTTCTTCATGAAGTCCTTGAAGGACATCTTCCCCTTCGCTGCATCGGCGAGATACTTCTGGTACGCCGTCGCAACGGCGGTGTTGTCGTTCAGCCCGACGAGGTACGGGTTGTACTGAAGTGCGACGTTTGCGGTAGGCAGCTCGTGCAGCAGCGTCTTCTTCGCGTTCCGCTGCACCAGCGTCTTCTCCGGGAGCCGGTCGAAGAGCGATCGCTGAGCCGGGACGCCCCAGCCGATGCCGGCGCGGTCGCGGGCGGGCTTGCCGCCCATGTACCACTCGAAGACCGTCCACGCCTGGTCGGGATTCTTCGACGCCGCGCTGATGACCCATCCCGTGGCGGTGATGGTGGGATCGAGATGCTTGCCGCCCTTCCAGATGGGCGCCGTCAGCAGCCGCGATCGTGCGTCCACCTTCGCGCTGCCGGTGTCGCTGATCTGCCCGAGGAACCAGTAGCCGTACTGGGTCATCGCGACGGATCCGGTCGGCGTGACGAAGCCCGGACCCGACCAGCCGTCCGGATTCGCGTTTTCCGGTCCCAGGTCGAGCTTGTGCTGCGAGTAGCGGAAGGAGTAGTTGAACGCCGCCATCGCAGCCGGGTTGTTCGTGAGGTTGATCCGCGAGAAGTCGCTGGGATAGAGGCTCTTCCCGATCGAGGCCAGCTGCACCATGACGTGCCGGTCGATCCAGGCGTAGCTGTTCGCGATGTCGAGGATCCACTTGACGCTCGGGTTCTTCTTCTTGAGCTTCAAGGCGATCGCCCAGAGATCGTCGTAGGTCCACTTGTCGGTCGGCCCCGGAACGTGGATGCCCGTCCGCTTGAAGAGATCGGTGTTGATCCACACGGTCTCGTCGGGAGACCAGTCCTTGCACATGCCGTAGCGGGGTCCGACGCCGATCTTGCCGTTCTTGAACCTGTAGTAGTTGTTCGCCGCCGTGAGATCCGCGGGATGAAGCAGGTCGCTCTGGCTGAAGTACTTGTCGAGGTTGAGCAGCTGGCCGCGCTTGGCCCACTGCGGAACGAGCGGAGCCTGGGTACGCCAGATGTCCGGCGGCTGGCCGGCCGCCATCATCGCCTGGAACTTCGCGGCGTCGGGTTGCAGGAGCTCGATCGCGATGTTCGGGTGACCGTCCTGGAACGCGGCGACATCGCCCTGGCTCAGCTCCTTGCCCATGACCACGATCTTCACCGGCGAAAGGCGCCGCCGCGGAAGCGCTGCCGCGAGCTCGGGTCCGAAGAGAGAGCCGGCGGCGAACGCGCCCGCCGCTCCCGCAGCGCCCCCAAGCAACTTGCGACGTGTGATACGGCCGTCTTCTGTGGGTTCCGACATGCTTGCCCCGTCCTTTCCGTCGCCGAATCCTCAGCCGCCGTCGCGGTCGGCGCGCCGGCGTATACGGCGCTAGCTTGTCTGATATGTTCGGCGGTGTCAAGAGGGACGTACGAGAACAGGAGCCGGGTTCAGTGCTTGACTCGCGCCAGCAGATCAAACAAGCTATGCAGGCATGACTGATAAATCACCGCCGCTGGAGACGGCCGAGCCGCTCGGGCGCACGTCGGTGCTCGGCTCGGTGATCGAACAACTCGAAGGGCTGATCTTCGACGGCTTCGAGCCCGGCGCCACCCTGCCCTCCGAGGGCAAGCTCGCCGAGGCACTCGGGGTCAGCCGCCTCACCGTGCGCGAGGCGACTCGGACTCTCGAGGCGAGGGGGCTGCTGGAGATCCGGCAGGGTCGACGCCCGACTGTCGCAGCGCCGAACAGCGCTCTGGTCGGAGACTTTTTCCAGATCGCGATCCGCCGCGACCCGCGTGCGCTTCTCGACCTGCTCGACGTCCGCCGGGCGCTCGAGGTGCACATCGCCACGCTCGCGGCGAAGCGCGCCGGCAAGGGTGAGATCGCCGACATGGAGATGTCCATCGCCGCCATGCGCGCGGCCGGAGACGACTCTGAGGCGTTTCACAACGCCGACGTCCGCTTCCACGAAAACCTCGCCGCCGCCTCCGGCAACCGTCTGCTTGTCTTCCTGATCGAGGCGTTCGCCGAACCGCTCCGCGCCAGCCGGCTCCGCAGCTTCGCGGGCCACCAGGCACGCGGAGGCGGAATCGACGACGTCATCGAGCAACACCAGACCATCCTCGACGCGGTCAAGGCCCGCAACCCAAAGCTCGCCGCACAGGCAATGCGCTCCCACCTCGAGCAAACCGAGAAAGACCTCCGCGCCATGCTGCAAGACACCACCGCCGAGCAACTCAAGGACGACGAACCGTGAGGATCGTCGACGTCGTCACGACGGTCGTCGGAGCGCCCTGGCGCGAGCTCACGTTCGTCGAGCTCGTAACGGACGACGGAAGCCGCGGCGTCGGCGAGGTGCGGATGGTCAACAAGACTGACACGCTGCTCGCGTGCATCTCAGAGCTCGCGGATCGGCATGTCATCGGCGCCGATCCGTTCGATCGCGAGACCCTCGCCTTCAAGATCCAGCGTGCGGAGTACGCGCGGCCGGGCGAGGTCACGCAATCGGCACTCGCCGCGTTCGACATCGGCTGCTGGGACCTGATCGGCCAGGAGCTGAACCTCCCCGTCTGGAAGCTGCTCGGCGGCAAATACCGCGACCGGGTTCGCGCCTACGCCAACGGCTGGTACCAGACGGATCGCGATCCGATCGCGGTCGCGGAAAGCGCACGCGACGTCGTCGCGCGAGGCTACACGGC
>DASWGR010000147.1:0-2922 GCA_036393535.1 Gaiellaceae bacterium
GATCATGGGCCTGAATGTCTGGACGACGTCGGGGACGATGATGCTCTTCTACCTCGCGACGCTGCAATCGATTCCAACCGACGTGTACGAGGCGGCGGCGATCGACGGGACGAGTCGCTGGCGCACGTTCTGGAAGATCACCTTCCCGCTGCTCAAGCCCGGCCACTTCTTCGTCGCCGTGCTCTCGGTGATCGGCTGCCTGAAGCTCTTCGACCAGTCCTTCATCGTCTCGGGTGGCTCCGGCGGCCCGGGCTACTCCACTGAGACGGCCGTGCTCTTCCTCTACCAGACGGCGATCCGCGACTTGCAGTGGGGCTATGCGGCGACGGTCGGCATCGTCCTCTTCGTGATCATCTTCCTGTTCACGCTCGTGCAGCGGCTGCTCTTCGGCAAGGCGGACATCGGTTACTGATGACGGACGGGCCAGAAGCCATCCACCACCTCGCCCCCGTCGAGGAGCTCGCGCGCGGTGAGGAGTCCGCGCTCGGAACGCCGATCTCTCCCACCGTCCCGGGGCGCGGAAGATACGCACTCGTCGGAAGGCTGCTGCTTTATCTCGTGCTGCTCGCGATCGCGCTCTTCTACTTCCTGCCGTTTTTCTGGAGCGTGTCGACGTCGTTCAAGACGCTGCCGGACAGCGTCAAGGGCTTCGTTCTGATCCCGCAGCACCCGACGCTCGACGGCTACCGCGCCGCCTTCACGACGGGCCCGTTTGCCCGCTACTTCATGAACAGCGCGATCTTCGCCGTCACGGTGACGCTGACGAACGTGTTCCTGTGCACGCTCGGCGGCTACGCCTTCGCGCGTCTGCGCTTCCCCCTCCGCGAGCCGCTGTTCATGCTCGTCTTGGCGACGCTGATGATCCCCGACCAGATGCGCCTCGTCCCCGTCTTCCAGCTGCTCGCCAACTTCCCGCTCTTCCACTGGAACCTGATCGCGACCTATCAGGGCTACATCCTCATCCACCTGCTCTACGCCACGAACCTCTTCCTGATGCGGCAGTACTTCCTGACGATCCCGAAAGACTACGAGGAAGCCGCGAAGCTCGACAACGCCGGCTTCTTCAAGACGTACTGGCGCGTGATGCTGCCGCTCGCCGGTCCGGCCCTCGCCGCGATCGTGATCCTCAGCTTCCAGGGGACGTGGAACGACTTCTACTGGCAGCTGATCCTGCTCCAGGACAACTCGAAGTTCACCCTCAACGTCGGCATCGCGCAGTACACCACGGCCGGTGGCTTCAGCCACCTCTGGCCACAGCTGATGGCCGCGACAACGATTTCGATCGCGCCGGTTGCGCTCCTCTACTTGTTCTTCCAGCGCTACTTCGTCGCGGGCGTGACGACGGCCGGGGTCAAGGGATGAGCCCCGGCGCCGCGCTACGGGCAGCGCTCGGCGACCTCTACCGTCAGTCGTGGCGTTTCTTCCTGCTGAACGCTGCTCTGTCCGCATTCGTGGTTCCGGTGGCCGTCGCGGGACTGTGGTTGCCGCCGGTGTGGCTTCTGCTTTTCGTGGCGGGACCGCTTGCCGCCGCGCTGATGCACTGCGCCGTCGTCGCGGCCGTCACCGACGACCTCCGGCTGACGGACGCTCTTACGGGTCTGCGCCTGCACTGGCGGCGCGGGCTCGGGCTGGGAGCGGTGCTCGTCGCCGGCACGGCCGCCGGCGTCCATGCGATCTCGTTCTACGCAGGGAAAGGCGCGCTCGTACTGGCCGTCGTCGGCGTGTATCTGCTCTTCGTGTTCGGAGTCTTTCAGCTCATGCTCTGGCCGCTCGCCGTTTTCGAACGCGGCTTTCCGATCCGGCGCGTCGCGGCGGAGGCGGCGCGGACTCTGCTCACGCGGCCGCTGCAAGCTCTCGTGCTCGGGCTCGCGCTGATGGTCGTCAACCTCGCCGGGATCGTAGCGGCGGTGATGCCGTTCCTCACGCTCACGATCGCGTACTCGTTCCTCGCGGCCGTCCACTTCGTGCTGCCGCCGACCTCGACTCTGGGGGTGCAGAACCGATGGCCAGCGTGAAGTACGACCACGTGACGAAGCAGTTCGACGGCACTGCGGCGGTCAAGGACTTCACGGTCGAGGTGGCGGACGGGGAGTTCCTCGTTCTCGTCGGACCGTCGGGCTGCGGCAAGAGCACGGCGCTGCGCATGCTCGCGGGGCTGGAGGAGATCAGCGACGGCCGGATCTTGATCGGCGATCGCGTTGTGAACAACCTCGCCCCGGGAGCACGCGACATCGCGATGGTCTTCCAGTCGTATGCCCTCTATCCGCACATGACGGTGTATGACAACCTCGCCTTCGGGCTCCGGAACAAAGGCGTTCCGAAGGGGGAGATCGACGAGCGCGTGCGCCGCGCCTCCGGAATCCTCGACCTCGATCCGCTGCTGAAGCGCAAGCCGAAGCAGCTCTCCGGCGGCCAGCGTCAGCGCGTTGCGCTCGGTCGCGCGATCGTGCGCGAGCCGGTGGCGTTCCTCATGGACGAGCCGCTGTCGAACCTCGACGCCAAGCTCCGCGTTGCCACCCGCGCCGAGATCCTCAAGCTCCAGCAGAACCTCGGGACGACGACGATCTACGTCACGCACGACCAGGTCGAGGCCATGACGATGGGCGACCGAATCGCGGTCATGAATCATGGCGTCCTCCAGCAGATCGGAACGCCGGAAGAGCTCTACACAGACCCCCGCAACATGTTCGTCGCGGGCTTCATCGGTTCGCCGGCGATGAATCTCATTCCGGCCACGCTGATCGACGGGGCAGGTGGGGCGGGGCAGATCGCGGGGTTCCGGCCCGAGCACGTGGACCTCGGCGAGGGCCGGGGCGAGCGCGCGCGTTTTCGCGCCCGTGTGGAGGTCGTCGAGTACCTCGGCGACGAGCAGCTCGTGCACGTGACTTTGAAAGACACGCCGGTGCAGGTCAAGCTAGGCGT
>DASWGR010000148.1:0-25443 GCA_036393535.1 Gaiellaceae bacterium
GATGGGCGCAGTGCTCGTCCGCTCGGCCTTCTCGGCGAACATCAAGGAGCGGCGCGACTGCTCCACGGCGCTCTTCGACGAACGCGGTCGCATGATCGCGCAGGCCGAGCACATCCCGGTGCATCTCGGCGCCATGCCCGCCGCGGTGGCTGCGGTGATGCAGCATGACCCGGCCTTCGGTGAGGTGTGGGCGCTCAACGATCCCTACGCAGGAGGCACGCACCTTCCGGACATCACGCTCGTCTCTCGGACTGAGGCCGGCTTCGCCGTTACGCGCGCACATCACGCCGACGTCGGTGGACGCGAGCCCGGCTCGATGCCGGCCGATTCGCGGACGCTCGACGAGGAGGGCGTCGTGATTCCGCCGACCCGCTTGGACGAGGAGGTCATGACGAACCTCATGGCGCAAATGCGCAATCCCGAGGAACGGCGAGGAGACTTGCGCGCGCAGCTCGCCGCGCACCATCTCGCAGAGAAACGCGTGATGGAGGTCTGCGCGCGGCGTGGACAGGACGTTGTCGTGGCGGCGATGGACGAGCTGTTCGCGTACTCGGAGCGCAGGATGCGCGCCGGCATTGCCGCACTGCCGGACGGTCGCCTCGAGGCGCATGACGTGCTGGAGGCAATCGGCGGCGACCTCGAAGTGCACGCGACCGTGACCGTTGAGGGCGACGCGGTCGAGATCGACTTCACCGGGACGTCCGCTCAGCACGACGGCAACCTCAACTGTCCCCTTTCGGTCGCGCGCTCGGCCTGCTTCTACGTCGTCCGCGTTCTCGTCGACCCGGATCTTCCTGCGTCGGGCGGTGCGTTCGCGCCCGTCACGGTCACCGCGCCCGAGGGATGCCTCGTCAACGCGCGCCCGCCGGCTGCCGTTGCTGCAGGCAACGTCGAAACATCTTCAAGAGTCGTCGACGTCGTGATGCGCGCGTTCGGTGAGGCGATCGCCGTGCCGGCGCAAGGACAAGGAACGATGAACAACGTCACGCTCGGCAACGATCGCTTCACGTATTACGAGACAATCGGCGGTGGTCAGGGCGCGTGTTCGGACGCAGACGGGCCGAGCGGCGTGCACGTCGCGATGTCGAACACGCTCTCGACGCCGGTCGAGGCGCTCGAGCTGCAGTACCCGCTGCGTGTCGAGCGCTATGCGCTGCGGCTCGGATCGGGTGGCGCAGGCCGGCATCGGGGCGGCGACGGCGTCGTTCGCGAACTGCGCGTACTCGAGGATTGTCGCCTCTCGATCATCAGCGAGCGACGCAGTCACGCGCCGCAGGGAGAGCGTGGCGGCGAGGCGGGAGCACCCGGGCGTAACTCGCTCAACGGAGCACCCCTCCCGGCAAAGGTGACGCGCGATCTCGCGGCCGGTGACGTCGTCACGATCGAGACCCCCGGCGGCGGCGGACACGGCCGGTAGGGTCTAGGCCGTGAGCGGACAAGTCGAGGCGATCTTCGTTGCGACCGAGCGGGGCGAGCTACCGGCTCCAGTCGATCGGGTCCGTGCTTACGCGGGACGCGGTCTCGAGGGCAACCGGTACTACTGGGCCGAAGGCGACGCACCTCCGGGGTGCGCGGTCACGCTGATCGCGGCCGAAGCGGTGGATGCGGTTACGCAGGACGGCGACGTGTCGATTGAGCCTGCTGCAACCCGGCGCAACGTCCTCACGCGCGGGATCGACGTCAACGAGCTCGTCGGCAAGCGCTTCCGCATCGGCCCCGTGGAGTGCGAAGGGGTCGAGCTCTGCGAGCCGTGCGCGCACCTCGAGTCGATGACGCAGCCGGGAATGATCAGGGCTTTCGTGCACCGCGGCGGGTTGAACGCAGACATCCTCACCGACGGCGAGATCAGCGTCGGCGACGCCGTCGTGGTCGTCTAAAGAACCGATCGCGCGGCGCGCCTTCATTCTCGGCGGCACCGGCAACATCGGTGGCGCTATCGCGCACTCATTGGCCGCCGACGGCTGGCAGGTCACGCTCGCAGGAAAGACCGAGCAGCCGGTGCCGGCGGGCTTCGACCACATCGTGGTCGACCGAGATGAAGATGGCGTACTGTCGGTCGCGAACGGGTTCGACCTCGTCGTCGACGTGATCCCGTTCGAAGCGGCGCACGCCGTGCAGCTCCTCGAGCTCGACGCCGGTGCGCTGATCGCAATCTCCTCGGCGTCCGTCTACGCCGACTCCCAGGGACGCACGCTCGACGAGGCGCAGCGCGTCGACGACTTCCCCGAGTTTCCGGTCCCGATCCCGGAGACGCAGCCGACAGTAGAGCCCGGCGACGACACGTACTCGACGAAGAAGGCGAAGCTCGAACGCGTCCTGCTGGAGAACGATCGTATTCCGGCCGCGATCGTGCGGCCGTGTGCGGTTTACGGGCAGGGCGACCGGATGGGGCGCGAGTGGTTCTTCGTCAAGCGCGCACTCGATCGCAGGCCGTATGTCGTCCTGACGGACCTCGGCGCCGGGCAGTTCCACACCACGGCGTCGGAGAACATCGGCGAGCTCGTGCGCCTGATCGCCACGCAGCCGCGGACCGACGTCTTCAACTGCGGCGATCCGGATCCGCCCACAGTGCTGGAGATCGCCCGCGCAATCGGTGACGCGGCCGGGCATCGCTTCGAGGAGGTCCTGCTCCCCGAGTCCGCCGGACGGGATGAGGTCGGTCAGACGCCCTGGTCGGCGCCGAAGCCTCTTCTCGTCGGGATGGAGAAGGCAGAGCGCGAGCTCGGTTACCGGGCCGCAACCACCTGGGCCGACGCGCTGCCCCGCCAGGTGCGCTGGTTGATCGAGGCCACGCGGGATCGCGATTGGCGGGAGGTCCTCACGCGCGGGGCCGACTACCTGAAGTTCGACTACGAGACCGAAGACGAACTCGTCGCAAGTCTCCCGAACGCGTAGGCTCGTCCCGTGAACGACGTCGTCAAGGTCGCGTGCGTCCAGGCCGAGCCGGTCGCGTTCGACCGCGCGGCCACGATCGACAAGCTCGAAGGGCTCGCCGCCGAAGCTGCCGCGGCAGGCGCGCGGCTCGCGCTGTTCCCGGAGACCTTCATCCCCGTCTACCCGTCCAACCGCTGGGTTCGCTACCTCGCCGGCTGGGGCGGCCCGGAGGCCGGAGCCGCACGCGAGGTCTTCGCGCGACTGATGAAGCAGTCGGTGACGGTTCCCGGGCCCGACTCGGATCGCCTCGCCGAGATTGCCCGAACGAACGATCTCTGGCTCGCAGTCGGGGTCAACGAGCTCGACGGCGGGACGATCTACAACTCGTTGCTCGTCTACTCGCCCGCGGGCGGGCTGGCGCTTCACCACCGCAAGCTCATGCCCACCAACCACGAACGGCTGGTCTGGGGGCTTGGCGACGGCAGAGGCCTGGAGACGATCGCGACGGACGTCGGCAAGGTGGGTGGCCTGATCTGCTGGGAAAACCTGATGCCGCTGGCGCGTTTCGCCCTCTACCAGGGCGGAGTCGAGGTGTATCTCGCGCCGACGGCCGACGATTCGGAGGACTGGCACGACTCGATGAAGCACATCGCGCGCGAGTCGCGCGCCTTCGTTCTCAGCTGTTGCGTCTTCCAGCGTGCTTCGAGTTACCCGCCGGACGTGCCGCTCGCGGAGGGCGACGACATCGTGGGCGGCGGAGGCTCAGCGATTCTTGGGCCGGACGGGAGCTACCTCGCCGAGCCGCTGTGGAACGAGGAAGGCATTCTCTACGCCGATCTCGATCCACAGCGGCTCTACGAGTCACGCCAACGCTTTGACCCGGCCGGTCATTACAACCGGCCGGACGTGTTGTTCTTCAGATGCGCTCGCGTGTGACGATCTAGGCCGTAACGACGCGCAGGCCGAGGCCGCTCGTCGGGAAGCCGCGCAGCTTGCGCTTCAATGTGTCGCTGATCATGAGTACGCCTTTCCGCAGTTGAGGACTTACGCCACCACGAGCATCGGGCGTTCTTCGTCGCGGCAGTATCCCTCGTCCACGGGAACTCTCACGAGCGGCTCCTCGCAGCCCGCCTGAGCACGCGCTTGTCACCCGTCCGTCGAGTGATTCCGTCCGCGTCAAAGCGTTCGAGCAGGAACTGGGAGGTCTTGCGGGAGGCTCCGAGAAGATCGCGGAGGCGTGCGAGCGTGATTGCTCCCGTGCGCTCGCACTCCTCGACCAGGGTGCTGCGGGCGTGCTCGTACGCGGCCGGCGATACCGCGTAGCCGTCGCCGACGCGCACCAGGCGGCCCTGTTGCTCGAGAAAGCGCGCCAACCCCGCGTCTTCGACCTTCACCGGCTCCAGCCCGAGCTGTGCCTCGAGCTCGGCCGCCTCTCGCTCACGCATGCCCAGCGAGCCGGCAGCACCGGGGCGGTAGAGCTTCGCCCCGCGCCGCTCGAGACCGAGCCGAGGCACTACGGCCGCCGCCCATGCCTGAGTCGGAGCCGGCACGCCAGGATCCAGCGCGTCCGCATCCTCCAGACGCCGCTCGTAGTCGCTCCGAAGCTCTTCGAGCCAATCGTCGGAGAAGGTCCAGCCGCCGTCCGCATCCTGAACAGGTGCGTGAATCAGCACCTCGCCGTGGGCGCTGCGCTCGAATCGTTCCGCGTCTGCGTGGCGCGGAGGCGCTGCGTCGATGACGATGCCGCCGCCGACCGTCGTTCCCGCGCGCAATACGACGTGGTCACCGCGCGCAGCCACGACAGGCGCGTCGAGCCGGAGCTGAGCGAAGCGGTCAACCCGCACGACGCGTGCGAGCATCGTCGCGGTGCCGTGATGGACAAGCACGCGCGCCGGGATCGGCGCGAGCTCCTCGACCTCGACGTCGAGCCGGTAGCTGACGTCGTATGCATCCGGCTCGACGAGCGCATCGCCGCGGCCGAGCTTTCTCCGCTCGATGCCCGGGAGGGCAACCGCGACCCGCTGCCCCGCTTCCGCGACATCGACTTCCCTGTCGTGGACCTGCACGCTGCGAACACGCACCTCGCGCGCGCCCGGATCCGCACGGAGCACGTCTCCGGGAGCGATCCTTCCCGACCAGAGAGTCCCCGTCGCGACCGTCCCGATCCCGCGCAGGCTGAAGACGCGATCGACATAGAGCCGCGTGGGTGCGTCCGCTCGCACGCCTTCGACGGACGCGCGCGCCAGAGCCGCCCGCAAACCGTCCAGCCCGCGGCCCGTCTTCGCGCTAACGGCGATGACCTCCGTGCTCGGCACGAGCTCGCGCGCTTCCTCCAGTGCGAGCTCGAGCACATCGGGCTCCACTGTGTCGGCCTTCGTCACGGCGATCACGCCCCGTTGGACGCCGAGCAACCTGAGGATCGCCAGGTGCTCGTGCGTCTGCGGCCGTGCGCCCTCGCCCGCGTCGATGACGAGCAGGAAGAGATCGATGCCGGTCGCTCCCGCGACCATCGTGCGAACGAAGCGCTCGTGTCCCGGCACGTCCACGAGCGAGAGCCGGCGGCCGTCCGGCAGGTCGAGGGGCGCGTAGCCCAGGTCGATCGAGATCCCGCGCGCCTGTTCTTCCGGCAACCGGTCCGTGTCCTTGCCGGTCAACGCGCGGACGAGCCACGTCTTGCCGTGGTCGATGTGGCCGGCTGTTCCGACTGTCAGCGGCATCGGCGAACCGCCTCCGCGACCTCCTCGGTCTCGCCGTCCGTGAGCGTTCGGCAGTCCAGCAATGTTCTGCCGTCGCGCACGACAGCGATCACGGGTGGATCGCCGGCCCGCAGCTTTACGGCGAGCTCTTCCTCCACTGCGCACGCAAAGCTCGGGAGCTCCGTCAACGGCAATGATCCACCGCCGGCACGCGCAACGGTCTCTTCAACGTCACCGCCGACGAGCTCCGCCAGCCGGGCAGCGCGCGCTCTCACGGCCTCCGCTGGCTCGCGCAACATGCGTAAGACGGGGATGTCATCCGGCGCGTCGACGGCGAGCGCAAGAGTTCCTTCGAGCGCAGCAAGAGTCATCTTGTCGGCGCGTAAAGCTCGTTGCAGCGGATGGCGGCGCAGCTTCTCCACGAGCTCGGCGCGCCCCAGGACGATCCCGGCTTGCGGGCCGCCCAACAGCTTGTCGCCGGAGAAGCACACGAGGTCGGCGCCGGCAGCCAGGCTTGCGCGCGCTGTCGGCTCGTCACCGATATCCACGAGCGCGCCGGAGCCGAGATCGTCGACGAGCGGCAGGTCATGACGGCCCGCGACGTCCGCCAGTTCGCGCAGCGAAGGCTGCGCAGTAAAGCCGATGATACGGAAGTTCGACTGGTGTACGCGCAGCAGCACCGCCGTCTCCGGCCCGATCGCCGCTTCGTAGTCGGATGCGCTCGTGCGGTTCGTCGTTCCGACCTCGCGCAGCCGCGCGCCCGAGCGCTCGAGCACGTCGGGAATCCGGAACCCGTCGCCGATCTCGATCAACTCTCCCCGTGACACCAGTACCTCGCGCCCCTCGGCGAGCGCGGCGAGCGCAAGCATGACCGCGGCGGCGTTGTTGTTCACGACGAGCGCCGACTCGGCGCCCGTCAGACGGCGCAGGATGCCGCCGACGTGGTCCTGCCGGGAGCCGCGTCCACCGGCCCCGACGTCGTACTCGAGGTTCGAGTAGCCGCGCGAGATCTCGCGCACACGTTCGAGCGCCGCCTCGGCGAGCGGCGCGCGGCCGAGGTTCGTGTGCACGATCACGCCGGTGGCGTTGATGACCCGGCGTAGATGCGGCGCTCGGGCTGCGCTGAGCTCGGTCTGCAATCGCGCCCGGAGATCGCCCGGATCGTCACCCGCCTGTATTTGTTCACGCGCACGCGCGACAACCTTGCGCGCGGCTTCGACGGCGAGCGGGTCCTCACTCTGGCGCGCCAGTTCGTCCACGGACGGAAGGTCACGCAACCTCATGGGAAGAGGCTACTTCGTAGCTAGGGCCGGGCGATCACTGCGCGTCGGCCTTGACCGGGGCCGCCGGCGTCTCTGAAGAGCGCCTCTCGTAGCCCGCGCGTACCCGTTCGACGACCTCGTCGAGATCGTCGGTGACGAACAGGAGGTCGAGATCGTCCGGAGAGATCATCCCGTCGGCGAGCAGTTCGCCCTTGATCCAGCCCATCAGCTCCCCCCAATAGTCCGAGTCGTACAGCACGACGGGGAAGTGGAACACCTTGCCGGTCTGGATCAGCGTCAGCGCCTCGAACAGCTCGTCGACGGTCCCGAAGCCCCCGGGGAAGACGACGAACCCCTCCGCGGCCTTCACGAACATCGTCTTGCGCGCATAGAAGTGGCGGAACGTCAGCGAAATGTCGAGGTAGGGATTCGGCGCTTGTTCGTGTGGCAGCTGGATGTTGAAGCCGACCGAGAGCCCGCCGCCATCCTTCGCGCCGCGATTGGCCGCCTCCATCACACCCGGGCCGCCGCCGGTCACGACAGCCCAGCCCACCTCGGCGAACCGGCGGCCTGCCGCCCGCGCCTCGTCGTAGACCCGGTTGCCTTCCCTGATGCGCGCGGAGCCGAAGATGGTCACCGCCGGTTGAGGAATCTTGTCGACCGCCTCGAAGCCCTCGCGGAACTCCTGAGCGATCAGCGCGATGTCCTGCTCGAGATCTTCGGTCTTCTCCTCGGCGGAGAGGATCCGCCTGTCTTCCATCAGAAGTTGCGAGGCACGTGCGTCGCGTGCATGCCGAGCACAAGTAGGGCTGCGAGGCCGAAGTAGAGGACCCCGACGATCAGTCGCTGATGCGGCTTGACGCGGTAGTACTCCTGCATCTCCGGATGGTCACGCGTCTTCCAGCGGCGCCAGAGCTCTGACGCCGAGAAGAGGAGGATGATGATCAGGATCGGGTTCGGCTTCCAGATCACGAGGCCGAGGAGGCCGACGAACCCGACGAGCCAGAGCGCCGGGTGCAACGCGGCAGTGATGCGCCCGCCGTCGAGCGGCACGACCGGCAGCAGATTGAAGAGATTGATGAAGAAGCCGAGAAACGCGATCGCCTTCAGCGGGTTCGAGTCGTACGCGACGCCGGCGATGTAGAGGGCCAAAGCGCCGGCCGAGCCGAGCAGCGGGCCCGCGATCGCAAGCTTTGCCTCGCGCCAGGCGTTGTGCGGCATCTGCTTGAGGGTGATCAGAGCACCCATGAACGGGATGAAGAGCGGCGCCGATACCGGGAGTCCCTGCCGCTTCGCCTCGAGCACGTGTCCCATCTCGTGCACGAACAGCAACAGCACGAGGCCGATCCCGAACCACCAGCCGCCGATCCAGACGTAGACCGCGGCCGAGACGAACATCGAGAACAGGAACTTGAACTTGAGCAGGACGACGCCGAACTTGGCCAGAAAGGCCCCGATCGCCGCGATCGGCGCCCAGAGCCTGCGAAACAGCCCGCGCCAATCCGTCCCGCGGGGCTGAATCGGCTCGTATTGGCGCCACTCCTGTGGGTATCGCTCCATGTCAGCCATTGTGCCTACCCGTATCGGTCGAACCGCGGCGGCTCAATCTCTGCCGTCACTCCTGGTGGTCTGCAAGAACCCGGAGATCCACGTCACGCCCTGAGCAACTTCGGAGACCAGCAGCAGGAACGCGATTACTCCCAAGTACGGGGTTGCCGTTGCAACTGCGGCGATGAGCGTGATTGGCAACCGCGCGCTGCCCATGCCATCGAGCGCGGAGTAAAGGGCGATCGCTACTCCCACGCCGGTCGCAAGTGCAACAAACACGAGCCAAACCGTGAGCCCGCGCACGAACGTGTGTCTGTTGGGTGCAGTGTCGCTAAGACTGAACGGCGGGTCCTCGCCGGTCTCCTGCTTGGCACTCGAGTCAGAACTCGCCGCGGGTGCGATGTGCGTGCGGCCGTCTGCCGGACCCAGAGCCGCAACCGAAGCCACAGCCGCAGCCGGAGCCACAGCCCGAGGCGGAGCCGGCGCGGGAGCAGGCGCTCGGCGGAGGATTTCGCGCTCGACGTCATCGGTCTCCTCCGGTGTAGCGCCTTCGTCCCGTTGCAAGCCGCGCAGCCTGAGCAGGTCCTCCTTTGTCCACTTCGTGTAGTCCACGACCTCCCTATCGGCAGCCAAAGATGGCCCTTGAGCGTCCTCAGGCCGCTCTGCGGCCGTCATGCAGACTGCGGCCACGCGCCATTACGCGCGCGGTCGCCCTGAATCTATGAACCGCGTCCTATCCACTCCTCGCCGCCCTCGTAGAACTCCTTCTTCCAGAGCGGCACCTGCTCCTTGAGGGTGTCGATCGCGTCCCTGCAGGCGTCAAGGGCGTCCTGCCGATGTGGTGCCGATACGGCGATGACGACGCTGGCCTCGCCGATCTCGACACGGCCGGTGCGATGGTGGATCGCGATCTCGCAGAGGTCGTAACGCCCCTTCAGTTCCTCGGCGATCTGGGTCATGGCCTTTTCCGCCATTCCCTCGAAGGCTTCGTAGTCGAGGTGGAGGACCGTGCGCCCCCGCGATTGCACTCGAGTTGTGCCGGTGAACGTCGCGATCGCGCCCGCCTTGTCCGACCGCACCTCGTCCACCACCGCGTCGAGCGAGAGCGGCTCCGCGCTGAGCCGGAAGGCGCCGCCCGAGACAGGCGGGATCAGCGCCACCTCGTCGCCGTCCACGAGCGGGCGATCCCGGGCGGCGTACTCCTTGTTCACGGCGTAGAGCACACCTTCAGGCTCCACGCCGAGATCGAGCGCGGGCCAGACGTCGGCGACCCGGTCGACCCCTTCGAGCTCGCGCTCGTTCCACCCGGCTCGCTCCCTGAGACCCGCGAAGAGCTTGACGGAGACGCGCATCATGAGCAGCCTAGAGGGGATGCGCATCGCCCCTCCGAGCAGCAGTGCGGGCAGAAAGCTTCCTCGACCGGTCGCTCCCGACGTTCCGAAGCCGGGCTGGAGACCACCGCGGCGTCCGTTGGGGCCGATCGGCAAGTGGGTTGCCGTGGCGATCCTTGCCCTCTTCGTCCTGAACTTCTGGCTTGCGTCTCGCTCGCTTTCCGAGCCGCCGCGCATTGGCATTCCCTACAGCCCGCTCTTCCTGGACGAGGTCCGCCAGGGGAACGTCGACCGCATCACGTCAAAGGGGACATCGCTTCAGGGGCAGTTCAGGAGTCCCGTGCACTATCCACCAACCGGCAGCAGCTCGCGAAGCGCCACACGATTCTCGACGCTCATTCCTTCGTTCGCAGACACACGGGCACTGTCCAAGCTCCTCGAGGAGAACAAAGTCGTCATTAACGCCGAGCCGCTGCAAAGCGCTGCGGCCTGGTGGGAGAGGTTGTTGTACGGCTTCGGCCCGACCATCCTCCTCATCGGTCTCCTCGTGCTTCTGATCAGGCGGGGCGGACGCTCGGCGCTCGGCTCCTTCGGCCGTTCCCGTGCGCGCCGCTACGAGGCTTCGGCAGAGCGCGTGACCTTCGACGACGTCGCGGGAATCGAAGAGGCGAAGGACGAGCTGACGGAGATCGTGGACTTTCTCAAGAATCCTCAGCGCTACGGGCGGCTGGGCGGACGGATCCCACGTGGCGTGTTGCTCAGCGGACCGCCCGGGACCGGCAAGACCCTGCTCGCGCGAGCTGTCGCAGGCGAGGCGGACGTGCCATTCTTCTCGATGTCGGCGTCCGAGTTCATCGAGGCGATCGTCGGCGTCGGCGCCTCACGCGTGCGCGATCTCTTCAAGAAGGCGAAGGACGCCTCGCCTGCGATCGTGTTCATCGATGAGCTCGATTCGATCGGCAGGTCGCGGTCGGCGGGACAGGTCGGCGGTGGCGGTGGCGACGAGCGCGAGCAGACGCTGAACCAGATCCTCACCGAGATGGACGGCTTCGACCCCTCCACCGACGTCATCGTGATCGCGGCGACGAACCGACCGGACATCCTCGATGCCGCGCTGCTCCGCCCGGGCCGCTTCGACCGGCGCGTGGCCGTGCAGCCCCCGGACCGCGCGGGCCGTCAACGGATTCTCGAAGTCCACACGCGAGGAGTCCCACTCGGAGACGATGTCGATCTCGACCGTCTCGCAGCGAGCATGACGGGAATGGTCGGCGCCGACCTCGCGAATCTCGTCAACGAGGCGGCTCTGCTCGCGGCACGACGCGGGCACGAGCTGGTCAACTCCGACGACTTCAACGACGCGTTCGAGAGAGTGCTGCTCGGTGCGGAGCGAAATATCGTGTTGAGCCTCGCCGATCGCCGGAAGACCGCATACCACGAAGCGGGGCACGCGATCGTCGGCATGTTGAGCCCAGAAGCGGACCCGGTGAGGAAGGTCTCGATCATTCCCCGAGGCGTAGCGCTCGGAGTCACGCTCTCTTCGCCGGAAGAGGATCGGCACGGCTACGACGAGGACTATCTGCTTACCCTGATCAAGGTCGCTCTCGGCGGACGCGCCGCCGAAGATCTCGTGTACGGGAAACTGACCACAGGCGCCGAGTCGGATCTCCAACAGCTCACCGGCATCGCGCGCCAGATGGTCGGTCGCTGGGGGATGAGCCCGGTGGTGGGACCGGTCACGGTGATGGCCGTGGATAGCCGAGGAACGTTCCTACCCGGAGCGGCTGCACCGTCGGAGCAGACCCAGCAACTTGTAGATCAGGAAGTGCGGCGCATCGTCGACGAGGCCTACGAGGAGGTCCTTGCGCTGCTTCGCGAGCATCGCTCCAAGCTGGACGATCTCGCAATGGCGTTGCTCGATCGCGAGACGCTCGAAGGCCCCGACGCCTACGCGGCTGCCGGCATCGAGCCGGTTCTAGCGGACGAGGATCTACTCGATACGGCGCCCGCACCGGCCTGAAAAGCGCGGTCGTGAGGGGAGGGTGCTACCTTGTCTGGGCAATCAGGACGAGTACCGGTAGAGCTTTCCAGCCTTCCTCTACTTGTTCGACGTCAAGAATCAAGGGAGGGAAAATTACGTGGCAACCGGTACCGTCAAGTGGTTCAACGATGCCAAGGGATACGGCTTCATAGCCCCCGAGGACGGAGGCAAGGATCTCTTCGTTCATCACTCGAACATCGCGGGCGACGGCTTCAAGTCTCTGACCGAGGGTGCCAAGGTCGAGTACGAGTCGCGCGAGGGCCAGAAGGGCCCCGAAGCGATCAACGTCGTTCCGCAGTAGAGAGGACCCGTAGTCGCCGAGAAGGAACAGAAGATCGAGCTCGACGGCGAGGTCGTCGAGGCTTTGCGGAACGGTTATTTCCGGATTGCACTCGACGGCGGCCACGAGACGCTCGGATATACGGCCGGGAAGATGCGGCGCTATCGCATCCGTATCTTCCCCGGCGACCGGGTGAAGATCGAGCTCTCACCGTACGACCTCAACCGCGGCCGGATCGTCTACCGCTACAAGTAGCGCTCAGCTGCCGGTTGACCAGTCGGCGCTGAACCACCAGTTCTGGTGGCCGTAGTAGCCGAGACTGTTGCCGACCGAGAGCAGTGGTCCGGCCAGGCGCGCTGCGCGTAACGCGTAGAGCTTGCCGCTCCCTTTCCGCGAGCGCACGAAGAGCAGCACGTTGCCGGTGCGCGAAAACCGCGGCGATTCGTCGGCGAAGCCGGGGGGTGGCGAGGTCAGCCGGCGTGTGGAACCGTCAAGGCCGACCCGCCAGAGCGCCCAGTGGGTGGCAAAGAAGTTCGGAACGTCGCTCTGCGTCTGCGACTGCGCGACGAGGGACGCGCGGCCCGGGGAGCAGGCGAGTGATCCCCAGGATCGATTCGGCATTGCAACCAGCCGCCGAGGACGCCAATTTGGAGGCGAGGCGACGAGCAGCCGCTTGCGATCGGTGGCGACACGCCAACTTCCGGCAGTCATCACGAGCTTCCTCCCGCACCACGTGAGGTAGTCGGCATAGGGAAGCATGCGCGCGATGCGGATTGCGCGTGAGTGGCCGGTCGAAACCACCCGCAGCGTGAGTCCGTCCGCTGCAATCGAGCCGGAGCCGCCCGGGTCGATCATGAAGAACACCCAGTTGTAATCGCCGGAGCTGCCCAGCAGCATGATTGGCCCAGGCGTCTCGCCGGGACCGATCGTCTTGTAGGACTGCGTCTCCGAGAAAACGGGATGCGACCTCTGCGTGCCCGTGTTCGTGACCCAGATCGTCTGCTTGGCGGTCTTGCCCTTACCGGAAGATCGAACCTCGGCTCTCATCGCTCCGTCCGGGGTCACGACGCGTACGGGGCCGCGGTAGGGGACCATGTGCGGTCGACCATCGGGGCGGAACGTGACCTTGCCTTTCCCGCCTCGGCCGACGATGCGGTCGCGGCAGGTAGCGAGATCGACGACGTGCAGGCCGCCCTTCCGGGCGAGTGCGATCGAACCGAGTCCGGGCTCGGGACGGCACGAGAAGACCGTCGCCGCTGCGATCGCGCTGGCGATCACGAAACCAATTGTGCCTCGCGCCTCTACGATTGTCACGTGGCCACCACGGGCGACGAGCGGCGTACGGACTCGGATATCGAGGTCAAGCGCGTCTACACCGCCGCCGACGCGCCCGCCGAACTCGAGCTTCCGGGCGAGTTCCCGTTCACGCGCGGCCCTTACCCGGACATGTACCGCGGGCGTCCGTGGACGATCCGGCAGTACGCAGGGTTCGCTTCCGCAGAGGAGACGAATCGGCGTTTCCGTTATCTCCTGGAGCGCGGCCAGACCGGGCTCTCGGTTGCGTTCGACCTGCCGACGCAGCTCGGCTACGACTCCGACGACCCGCGCGCCGCGGGCGAGGTCGGACGCACGGGAGTGTCGATCGACTCGATTGCCGACATGGAGCTTCTCTTCGATCAAATCCCGCTCGACGAGGTTTCTACCTCGATGACGATCAACGCGCCGGCGGCGTTGCTTCTCCTGCTCTACGAGCTCGTCGCGGAAGAGCAGGGCGTCGGCGGCGACCAGCTGCGGGGAACGGTGCAGAACGACATCCTCAAGGAGTACATCGCGCGCGGGAATTACATCTTCCCGCCGCGCCCCTCGATGCGACTGACGACCGATCTCTTCGCCTACGCGAGCGAGCGGATCCCGAAGTGGAACCCGATCTCCATCTCGGGGTACCACATCCGGGAGGCCGGTTCGACGGCGGTGCAGGAGCTCGCGTTCACGCTCGCCAACGGGATCGCGTATGCGGAAGCCGCAGTCGCGGCGGGGTTGTCCCCAGATGAGCTCGGTGAACGTCTCTCCTTCTTCTTCAACGCGCACAACCACTTCTTTCAGGAGGTGGCGAAGTTCCGCGCGGCGCGGCGGCTGTGGGCGCGCATCATGCAAGAGCGTTTCGGCGCGACGAATCCGAAGGCGCAGGCCCTGCGCTTCCATGCGCAGACGGGTGGTTCGACGCTGACGGCGCAGCAGCCGGAGAACAACATCGTGCGCGTCGCGATCCAGGCGCTGTCCGCGGTGGCCGGCGGCGCGCAGTCGATCCACACCAACGGCTACGACGAGGCGCTGGCGCTGCCGTCGGAGCGCGCGGCGCGCATCGCGCTGCGGACGCAGCAGTTGCTGGCCCACGAGGCGGGCGGCACAGACACCGCCGATCCATTCGGCGGCTCGTACTTCATCGAAGCGCTCACGGACGAGCTCGAGGCGAAGGCCTGGGAGTTGATCCAGCAGATCGACGAGCTCGGCGGCGCGGTAGCGGCGGTCGAGCAGGGCTTCGTGCAGGGCGAGATCGAACAGGCCGCGTTCCGCTGGCAGCAGGATGTGGAGTCCGGCGAGCGGGTGATCGTCGGTGTCAACAGCTTCACCGAAGGTGAAGAGGAGCCGATCGAGCTGCACCGCCTCGATCCCGCAGCCGAGAAGCGGCAGCTCGAACGCACCGCGCGCGTGCGGGCGGAGCGAAACGCCGACGAAGCCAAGCACGCAATCGAGGCGGTGCGGAAGACCGCGCGCGGCGATGGGAATCTCATGGTGCCGATGCGCGAAGCGTTGCGCGCACGCGCAACCATCGGCGAGATCTCAAATGCGCTCCGTGATGAGTTCGGCATGTACGACGCGCAACGTTGAGCAGCCTCGGCCTCGCCGAGCTCGTTCTGATCGTCGAAGACGTCCCTGCGTCGGCTCGCTTCTACGAGGACGTCGTCGGGCTGACGCCCGAGAACGAGGCGTCCGCCGAGTGGGCGTGGTTCTGGGCCGGCAAGGAGGGCGTGCCGCAGCGCGTCGCCCTGCACCGCGGCCCGCTCCTCTTCGAAGAGCATTCGCCGCATCCCGAAGGAGAGCGCTTCGGCCGCGTGCACTTCGCGTTCGAGGTCGCGCGTGACGAGCTCGACACCGCCGTCGATCGAGTTCGCAAGGCGGGCGTCGACGTGTACGGGCCGACCGAATTCGAGTGGATGCAGGCGAAGTCGTATTACTTCTACGACCCGGACGGCAATCTGCTCGAATTCTGGTCGCCGGACTAGGCCGATGCGCCCGAGTAGTTGCGCAAGCCGAAGCGCCAGAACCAGCGGGTGAACCCGAACAGCACGATTCCGAAGCCGACCGAGAGGGCCAGCGTCGGCCAGTGGAGCCTCGACGTCAGTGCTTCCGCCGGGACCGTCACCGCGAACGCAACCGGCACCAGGAACGTCACGCTGTAGCGCAACCACCCTGGGTAGACACCCACGGGCCACCGTCCCGTCTGGTAGACCCCTTCGAAGAGCTCGAGCACGTGTTCGATGCGGACGACCCAGAAGGCGCCGATCGTCAGGATCAGCCAGAAGCAGTACACGAGCACGCCGCCGATCCCGAGTGCGAAGGCGAAGACGAGCGCATCGACGACTCCGATCGAGGTCTCCACTCCGGTGAGTCCGACGATCAGCAGGACGAGGCCGGAGATCACCTCGACGATCTGCCAGATCCGCACCTGGCGGACGCTCACCAAGATCTGCGCGTCCTCCGGCTTCGTGAGCGCGTAGTCGAGCGTTCCCTGCTGCACGTCCTGCATCAGCAGCTCCATGTTCGGTTGGATGAACGTGTGGATGAAACCGCCGAGCAGGATCTGCACGCCAAGTAGCGAGAGCAGTTCCGACTCCTTCCAGCCGTTCAGCTCCGTCGTGTGCGAGTACACGAGCGAGAGCATCACGAGCCCGGTCCCGACCTGGATCAGCGACTGGAAGAGCTGCACGAAGAAGTTGACGCGGTACTGCAGCTCGTTCATCACGCCCACCTTGAAGTACAGCCAGGCAACGCGAAGCGTGTTCACGCGCCCACCGCCGAGAAGCGCTTGATCGCCGCGCGCCAGGCGAACGTGAACAACACATAGCCGATTGCCGTCCACATGACCTGCGCGCCGAGACCGAGAAGGAGCGAGCGTGTGGACATGTCGCTCACCAGCGATTCGATCGGGAAACCGAACGTCCACTTGAACGGCAGGAAATCCGCGAGCGTCTGAACCCAGCCCGGCATCAGCCTCAACGGAACGAGCCTGCCGGAGAGCAGCATCTCGGTTGCCATGTAGAGATCGAAGACCGCCGCGCCTCGGGTCGTCCAGAAATTCAGCATCCCGATCGTGGCCTGGAACATGCTGCGCACGAGGTAGGCGCCCCAGATCGCGACGATGAAGACGACGATCTGAAGGGCGGACGGATGCAGGTCCGGATGGAACACCGCGGAGAGCGCGATTGCGATCGGGAGCCACATGGCCACGACCACGAACTTCCAGCCGGCGAAGTACGCCAGGTCGTAGTGGAGGATGTTCAGCGGCCGGAGCAGGTCGCCGGCGAGCCGACCCTCCCGGATGCGCCACTCCCAGAAAGGCGCGCCGAAGACGATGTTCATGTTCCGGACAAGCGTCCAGACGATGTAGTACGCGGCGAACTGCCCCGCCGTGATCCCGTTGATCGCTCCGCCGTGCTGCCGGGCGATTGTCGACCAGACGACGAGATAGATCACCGGCTCGGCGACCATCCCGACCATGTAGAAGTAGTTCGCGACCCGGTATTGCAGTTGCGCTACGACCGAGGTCCGCATCTGAGTCCCGTAGAAGTCGACGAGCGACCGGAGGCGCCCTTCCTCCGGCAGCGGTGCAGCTCGGCTGCTCATCGCGACTGCGCGAAGACCATCTCGATCACGTCCTCGATCGGGGGCTCCTCGATCGTGAGGTCGAGCACCTCGTGCTCGGACAGCAGACGCGCAGCGACGCGCGAGGTCTCTGCCTTCGGTACGCGCAGGATGGCGCGGTCGCCGTCACGAGAGATGACCTCGCCGTAGCCGTCGAGCTCTGCGTTTCCGTTCTCCAGGAGGACGCCGATCGTCTTGTAGGCGGCGAACTCGTTTGCGAGGCTGGCAAGAGCTCCGTCGAAGAGGATCCGGCCGTGGTGGATGACGATCACGCGCTTGCAGAGCGCTTCGACGTCGGCCATGTAGTGGCTGGTGAGCAGAACCGTGGCGCCGTGACGCTTGTTGTACTCGGCGACGAATGTGCGGATGCGCTTCTGCATCGTGACGTCCAGGCCGATCGTCGGCTCGTCGAGGAAGAGCACTTGCGGCCGGTGCAGGAGCGACCCGACGATCTCCACCTTCATCCGCTCGCCCAGCGAGAGGTTGCGCACCGGCTTGCGCACGAGGTCGCCGACGTCGAGCAACTCGACCAGCTCGTCGCGCATCGCCAGATAGTCCTCGCGGCGCAGGCGGTAGATGGCGCGGTACAGCTCGAAAGAATCGAGTGCGGGGATGTCCCATTGCAGCTGGTTGCGGTTCCCCATCACCATCGTCATCCGGCGCAGGTAGTCCTTCTCCCGGCGCGACGGGACGTGGCCCAGCACTCGGGCTTCGCCGCTCGTGGGATAGAGCAGCCCTGCGAGCATCTTCAGCGTCGTCGTCTTACCCGCGCCGTTCGGCCCCAAAAAGCCGACGACCTCGCCGGGCTCGATGTCGAACGAGATCGCCTCGACCGCGTGCACCTCACGGGTCTTGCGGTGGACGAGCGCTTTCGCGGCCGCGCGGAGCCCAGGGTCCCGCTCGGGCACCTTGAAGATCTTCGTAAGCTCGTTGACGTGGACGACTGATTCAGGCAATGAGTCGGAACCTCCCTGGAGGAACTACGAGACTGCGGGCCGGTTCAACGACGCGTCACACGGCCAGGGAGTATAGGGACCGATGAGGATCCTGCTCGTCTCCCAGATGTACCCAGGGCCGGCCGACCCCGACCTCGGTGTGTTCGTGCGCGGGCTCGAGGAGCAGCTCGTCGCGCGCGGTCACGAGGTCGAGCGCGCGGTTCTCGATCGGCGCGGGGTCGGCAAGGTGAAGTACCTCAGGCTCGCGCGCGCAACGCTCGCCACCTCGCGCCGCTTCAGGCCCGACGTCGTCTACGCACACTTCCTCGTCCCGACCGGGCTGATCGGCGCGCTCGCCGGCCGGGCGCCGCTCGTCGTGACGGCGCACGGTCGCGACGTGCGCAACGTGGGCTGGCTGCCCGGGATTCGCGCTGCAACTCGTTTCGTTGCGCGCCGGGCCGTGGCGATCATCGCCGTCTCCGACTACCTGCGGCGCGAGCTCGAAGCGAAGGTGACCGAGGCCCGCGGCAAGACCGAGGTGGTCGACTCGGGTGTCGACCTCGAACGCTTCACGGTGCAGCCCGCGCCGGAGGGCCCGCCGCGCTACCTCTGTATCGGGTCACTGATCCAGCGGAAGAACGTGCTCCGTCTCGCGAGCGCCTTCGAGCGGCTCGGTGAAGGGACGCTGACGTTCGTCGGCGACGGGCCGCTCCGCGCGCAGCTCGAGGGGAGGCCGGGGATCGAGCTCACGGGCGCGCTTCCTTACGACCGGATTCCCGCGCAGATCGCGGCAGCGCACATCGTCTGCCAGCCCAGCCTGATCGAGCCTTTCGGGCAGGCCGTGCTCGAGGCGATGGCGTGCGGGCGCTCGGTCGTGGCAACGAGGATCGGCGGGCCACCCGAGTTCGTCCCGCCGGACGCCGGCGTGCTCGTCGATCCGGCCGACGAAGACGCGCTCGTCGAAGCGCTGCGAAGTGCGGTCGCGCTGCCTTGCCCGAATCCGGCCGCCCGCGCGGCGGCCGAAGAGCACGACGTTAGGCGTCAGGCGGAGAAGGTGGAGGCGATTCTCCAGCGAGCCGCTCGAGGTCCGCAAGCCTGATCTCCACGAGGGGGCGGATTGCTTCCTCGAGGCCTGCCACGCGCGCCGCTTCGAGCGCCTGCTCGTAACTCTGGCGCGCCTTCGCCGGGTCGACGCCCTGCTTGAGCCGGTTGTCTCCGGTGACGAGGAGCTTCTGAATCCGCTCTCGTGCCTCGTCCCCCTTCACAAATCGACCGTAACAGTTCACATTGAGGGTGGAACCGCGTCATGGAGGGCCGTCAACGTGCCAGAAGGGATCCGCGTGCTGATCGCGGACGACCATCGTCTGTTCGGGCAGGCCCTCGAGGCGATCCTTGCGACGGACGACCGGCTCGAGGTCGTAGGCCATGCTGGGGATGGGTCGGAGGCGGTGCAACTCGCGCTTGCCGTCGACCCGGACGTGATCCTCATGGACATCGCCATGCCGATCATGGACGGGTTCCAGGCAACGAAGCAGATCCGTAAGCAGCGGCCGCAGGCGTGCATCCTGATGCTCACCGCCTCGAACTCGCGCACGGACCTCGACCGCGCACGGGAGGCCGGAGCCGCCGGCTACGTGACGAAAGATCGGATTGCGGCGGAGCTGATCGACGCGATCCTCGAAGTCGTCGCGCCTTAGTACCACTGCTACCCTGCCGTCGCGATGGTTCAGGCGCTCGCCGTCAGCCAGGTACTGCTCTCGATGGCTCTCATCGGCCTGATCCTCATGCATTCCGGCCGGGACGCCGGCCTCGGCGGAATGGGCTTCACGCCCGCCTCGCAGGGCGGCACTCACATCGTCGAGCGCAACCTCACGAGGCTGACAGTTGTCGTCGGCATACTCTTCGTCGCGAACTGCATCCTGCTCTTCCACGCGCTGAAGTAGCTGCGGTCTGTGGCGCGGTCGCGCTCGTCGTAGCGGGGTGCGGCTCGGATCAGTCGGCTCCTGCGGAGCAGTTGCCGGCCACCGGGCCACCGAACGTCGTTCGCGTAGCGCTCGCGAATTTTCGCTGGCCGCTGGATCCGGCGCTCGTCGAGGGGCGTGACGAGACAACCCTCGCGCGCACCCTGTACTCGACGCCGCTCCGAACGGATCCCGCAACCGGAGCAGTCGTTCCAGGGCTGTGCACGGCGTGGAAGGCGTCAGCGGACTTCAAACGCTGGACCTTCACCTGCCGCTCGGCTCCCTCAATCGCGGCGGCCTTGCGCCGTGTCGTGCGTCTCCTGCAAGCACCTACGCGGTGGCTCTTCGCCGACGCCCGCATCAGCGCCCCGTCGGAGTCGACGTTGGTCGTGCAGCTCCTGCAGCCGTGGCGACGCTTTCCCTATGCGCTGACTGCAATTGCGGCGGCGCCGAGGTTCGTGCCCGGTCCGTTCAAGCTCGTGAGCGGCTCGGCTCGCCGCGTCGTGGTTCGCAGACCCGGCCTGACCGTGGTCTTCCGCCGCCTCGGCACGCATGCCGCATTGCGCGAGTTTCGGCGAGGCCGGCTGGACGAATCACCCGTCCCCGTGGGCGACATCGTCGCACTGCAACGGGACCGAGCGCTGGCCGCATCAGTCCGGGCAACCAGGCTGCTCGCCCAGGACGTGGTCGTCTTCCGAGGCGACCCGCAGCTGTCCGTCATCCATGCGTATTGGGAGACGGCGGACCGCACGGACTACGAGCAGCTCGTTCCCGAGCTCGCAGGTTCAGCTGCGTTCGGGCTCGTGGGCCGCGACGAGCACCGGGACCCGGCAAGCTTTCGCAGGTCGGTGAACCTCATCCCGTCACTTCCTCGCGTGCGAGTACCGATCGGCGTTCCAGACGATCCCGCGCTCCGCTTCGGCGCGGGAGTGCTGTATGCGCAGTGGCGCGACGTCGGCCTCGGTCCGGTGCTGGTCTCAGCTTCCGCCGGCAACGCCGCGACCGATTTTCGTCGTTGGGTCGCTGCGTACCCTCAGGCTGAAGCGCTGCTCGCACAAGCTGTCTACGGCTCCGGCTTCGGCGGGGTTGATCTGCTTGCCGACGTACTTGCATCCACCGAGCAGGGCCCGGCGCTCGCGCGCCTCGACAGTGCATTGCGGTCGCTCGGCCGAGTGGTCCCGATCGCGTGGGTGGTAGATGCGCGTCTCGTCTCCTCGCGACTCGACGGCTGGCGCGAGGACCTGCTCGGGAACGTTGATTACGCGGTGGTCAGATCCCGGGCTTCGAGCCGACGCCCGTGACGGTGAAGCGCTCCGATGCGATGGCCGGCGCCATGACGCCGTACGGATAACGCTCGCCGTAGAAGTTCTGCGAGTTCACGAGCGCGACCTTGCTCGTAAGCCCCAACACGTCGCGCAGGAATTCCGGCACCGCGACAGTGAAGCGCAGGTTGACGAGCGGCTCGGCGATCTTGCCGCCGCGAATGCGGAACGTCCCATCGCGTGTCATGCCGGTGATGATCCCCTCGCGCGGATGCACGACACCGAGATAGTGCAGCCGCGTGATATAGAGGCCGTCGCCGACCAGTTCGGCGAGCTCCTCCACCGATTCGCCGTCGCCGGGCAGCACGGAGAGTGCCGACGGGAGCGGGCCCCAGTCGCGCAAACCGGCTGGCGGTGCGTGGCCGGTCGACTCGGCACCGTTGCCGGCCTGTGCCGCCGTCGCCCGGTCCCAGACGACCCTCTGGGCGACACCTGCCTCCACGAGTTGCACGCGTCGTTTCGGCGTACCCTCGAAGTCGAACGCCTTCGGCAGACCACGGGGATCGAGTGCGTCGTCTGCAATGGAGATCTTCTCGTCGAAGATCTTCTGACCGAGCCGGTCTGTGAAGTAGCTGCGCTTGTCGAGCAATCCGAGCGCGCCGAACGAGTCGTGCGAGAAATAGTCGAGCAGGTCGGCGAACGCGTACGGTTCGAGCACTGCGCGGTAGACGCCGGAATCGATCTCGGCAGCGCCTCTGGTTCGCCGGGCCTTCTCTGCAGCCTCGCGCGCGACGCCGGTCGGATCGATGCCGCCGGCGCGCCACGCAGTCTGCTCGGCGTATCCCGAACCGTTCTCGTCTGCTGCGACAACGAGCGCGGTCGCATCGGTCATGTGCTGCTCGACTGACAGTCCCGTTGAGGAGACCACCGCGAGTTCGGAGACTGCGCTCGTGAAGAAGCCGTAGACCGGGACGTCGCCGCCCGCTTCGATTGCCGCCGCCGCCAGGCGGGCCTGGTCGCCGGGTCCGAGCGCCGCGGTCTCGTCGTCGAAGCCCTCGACGTCGGGCGGGTCCGCGGGCGAGGCGAGCCCTGGAAACGCTTCATCGGGCGGCGTGCTCTCCGCTGCGTCCGCGGCGCGGCGAGCCAGTTCTGTGAGCCCAGCCGCGTCGATCTTGTTCGTCGTGGCAACGCCGGCCCGGTTGTCGTGGACGACGCGCAGCGTCACCATCGCATTCTCGATCAGCGTCGGCTGGTGGACCTCCGAACCGGCGAAGCGAACAAGGCCGGAGTGCTCGACGTGCGCAGCGGCCTCGGCCTCGCCTCCGGCTGCATCGAGCGCGGCGTTCGCGACGTCGAGGGCGTTCACGAACGGACCCCGACCTGCACGTTCCGAAACCGCGCGGGAGCGGCGCCGTGTGAGACGTGCGCGCTCTGACCCGGCTGGCCTTTGCCGCAGTTCGTCATTCCGTACAGCAGCCACGAGTCGCGTCCTGCAACCGCGTCGAGCGAGTCCCAGAACTGCGGGGTGATGCCGGTATACGTCGCGTCGCGCAGCATGCGCCCGAGCTTGCCGTTCTTGATCTCCCAGGCGATCTGCGTGCCGAATTGGAAATTGAGCCGCTTGTCGTCGATCGACCAGCTCCGGTTCGTCTCCATGTACACGCCCTCGTCGACGTCCGCGAGCAGGTCCTCGAGCGTTCCCTCGCCCGGCTCCAGATGCAGGTTCGTCATGCGCACGAGCGGCATCCGGTTCCATCCGTCCGCCCGCATCGAGCCGCCGTTGCCGGCGCCGATGCGTGTTGCGGTCTCGCGCGAGGTGAGGAAGCCCGTGAGCAGGCCGGCTTCCACGACCGGCGTGCGTTCGGCCGGGACACCTTCGTCGTCGAATGCGAAGCTCCCGAGCCCGCCCTGTGTCGTCGGGTCTGCAGTGATGTTCATCAGCTCGGACCCGTAGCGCATCGACCCGAGGTCGCCCGGCTTGAGAAAGCTCGTGCCGGCGTACGAGGCCTCCGTGCCGTACACGCGGTCGAGCTCGGTGGGATGACCGACCGACTCGTGGACCTGCAACGCAACCTGGTCCCCGTCCAGCACGACCGTCATCACGCCACTCGGGCACTCGTCGGCGCGCAGGAGCGCAGCCGCCTGCTCGGCGACGCGGGGCGCTTCACCGGTGAGGTCGAGCCCTTTGACGTACTCCCAGCCGGTCTGGGAGCTCGAACCGACGTGCGCGCTCGGATAGCTCCGCATCTGGAAGATGCCGTTGCGTGCGGCCGCGCACTCGATCCCCGCGCCGCACTCGATCAACTCCTGCTCGACCTCCGTTCCTTCCGAGGTGAGCAGGAGCTTGTGCTCGCGCTGCGCGCGCACCATCGCCTGGCGGACGAGGATGTCGGGGCCGGCCATCGCCTGATCAGCTTCGAGGCAATGCGCGACCTTCTCCGCAAGCGGGACCTCGAACGGGTCTCGTTTGACCGGCGTGCGGTGCGTCCCACTCGCGGGAGCGACGGGAGCGAGTTGACGGGAGTGCTTGCCCGGCGTAGCGCGCGCGAAGGTGCTGGCTCGCAGGGCGGCATCTCGTGCACCGTCCGCAGAGAGCCGGCGGTCGCACGCGAAGCCCCAGGCACCGTTGAGCAGCACGCGGACGCCGATGCCCTCGCTCTCGGAATCGGAGAGGCGCTCGACGCGCCCGTTCTTCGTCGCGACGAACTGGTTCCTCTTCATCACGACGCGTGCATCCGCGTACTCGGCCCCAGCCCCAGTCGCCACATCGACCGCGGCTGCACAGAGATCACGCATTAACGGCGCAAAGTCCGCTCGCTTCGCTCGCATGATGACCTTGCCCGCGACCGTCGATCCGGGTCTTGGGAAACAGGGCCGGGCAAAGCGCGTCCCTGCGGCGAAGAGTGTCATGCACGCGCGGAAGCCTAAACAGAGTCGATCCTGGCCTAAGGATTTGCCAGTCTCCCGCTACACTGGCGTCCCCTCGAGCGCTGGTGGCGGAATTGGTAGACGCGCTAGGTTGAGGGCCTAGTGGCCTTAAAAGGCCGTGGAGGTTCAAGTCCTCTCCAGCGCACTCTCAGCACCGAGGTCACCAGGGTGACCTCGGTGGCATCTGCCCGAGACTGGTTTGACAACGTCCGGGAGGATCTCTAGCCTGGTTGGCGAACACACGTTCGATCGACCACCTAACCCCTGGAGGCGGAGATGCTGACGGGACGACAGCAGGAGATCTGGGACTTCCTCGTCGACTACGTCGACACACATGGCTACCCGCCAACCGTGCGGGAGATCGGCGAGGCGGTGGGGCTGGCCTCGCCTTCGACGGTGCACGCTCACCTCGCCAACCTCGAGCGGGCCGGATTGCTCAAGCGCGATCCAACGAAGCCGCGGGCACTCGAGCTCGTCGGCCGCGAGCGCCACGACGTTGCTGCGGGGACGCTCGAGAAGCTGCCGCTCGTCGGACAGATTGCGGCCGGCGGACCGCTACTCGCCGAAGAGAACGTCGAGGATCACCTCGCCGTGCCCGAGACGCTCAAGGGGGACTTCCTCCTGCGTGTGAAGGGCGAATCGATGATCAACGCGGGCATCCTCGACGGCGACCTCGTTGTGGTGCAGAGAGCGCAAGACGCGCGTAACGGCGAGATCGTCGTCGCCCTCGCAGGTGACGACGAGTCGGCCGACGAGGCTACCGTCAAGCGCTTCTTCCGCGAGAACGGACGCGTGCGGCTCCAACCGGAGAACGACGCTCTCGAGCCGATCTACGCAGCACACGTCCAGATCCTGGGCCGAGTCACGGGGGTGTTCCGCTCGCTGTGACCTCGGTCGCGCCTCTCCACCGGACTCTCGAGCAGGAGCTGCACGCGCTTCTCCGGGGCGCCAGCATGGAGTGCCTCGTCTGCGGGGAGTTCGTGCTGCACGCCGGTGGGATGGTCACCTGTCCGGAGTGCAATTCGAGCCTGCGTGCGGAGCTCGGAGCGGAAGAGACGCACCTGCAATTCGACTCGCAGGCCGGGTGACCGCCGAGGCCTCGCTTGCGACGCCGACCTTCAGGACGTGCCGGCTTTGCCGGCGCGTCCGTCTTGCCTGACCCACCGAGAGCCGCGGATTCCACCGTCCGGAATGACCGAGGCTAGAATTCGAGATGCAGGCCGGGTGACCGCGGGCTACGGCTCGAGGAAAGTCCGGACACCGAAGGGCAGGACGCTGGGGCGACCCAGGCGGCGAAAGCCGACGGAAAGTGGCACAGAAAGGAGACCGCCTGCAGCGATTCTCCGGAGACGCTGAAGGTAAGGGTGAAAAGGTGGGGTAAGAGCCCACCAGCGTCGTGGCGACA
>DASWGR010000149.1:0-33766 GCA_036393535.1 Gaiellaceae bacterium
CGTCCTCTAGTGCGTCGAGCCGTGAGGGGTCGGCCGAACGGAACTCGAGGGCGACCTGCGCCTCTCCGGCGATCACGTTGAAGGCCCCCGGCTCGAACGTGACTCTCCCGACCGTCGCGACGCAATTCGGGAAGTCGTGTAGGACCGTTTCGTGCACACCGACGATGAATGTGGCAGCGGCGAGGCCGGCGTCGCGGCGGCCGTTCATCGGTGTCGTGCCGGCATGACCGGCCGTGCCTTTGAAGGTGAGATTGAAAGAGCGGGAGCCGGCGATGGTGCTGACGATCCCGATGTCGACGTGCTCATTCTCGAGGACCGGGCCTTGCTCGATGTGGAGCTCGAGGTAGCCGGCGATGGTACGGGGATCACGCCGCGCGTCTGCGAGGCGCGTAGCGGTCAGACCGGCTCTTGCGAGGCCGTGGAGCAAGGCATCGTGGCCGCCACGCGGCGCCCGCAACACGTCTGGGGTCAAGGCCCCCGCAAGCGCTCGGCTGCCAAGCAGTCCGACGAGCGTTCCTTCCTCGTCGGTGAAATCGATGGCCTCGAGTGTGTACGGAAGGTCGACGTGACCGTCCTGCGTTGTTCTCAGCACCTCGAGCGCTGCGACGACGCCGAGCGCGCCGTCGAAACGGCCGCCGTTCGGGACCGTGTCGAGGTGAGAGCCGAGGAGGAGCGTCGGTGCTTCGGCGAAGCGCGAGGGGAGAACGGCAGAGTGGTTTCCGGCAGCGTCGACCCGGGCCTCGAAACCAGCCGCTACCGATCGTTCGAGAAACCAGGCGCGAGCAGCGAGATGGGCATCGCTGAAGGTCGGCCGGTTCACACCGCCTTCGGCCGTGCGGCCGATCGCGGCCAGTGCGTCGAAGTCCGCGCGGAACCGATCCGCATCGATTTGCAGCGCGCTTATAGCGCCCCGGGTCGGAGCGGCAGCGGACCGCTCGCGTCGGTCTCGACCGCCCAGAGCGTGCCGGTCCGCTGCGACGCCTCGATGTCGGCGGAACGTGTTGCGGTGACGTAGAGGGTCGGACCGTCGAAGATGCAGTTGGTTGCATGCTCACCGAGCTCGATGTGGTCCACCAGCTTTCCTTCGGCCGAGATCACCGCCACACCTCCCGAGATCGTTCCAGCCACGAACGCGCGCCCGTCCGCGGCGAAGGCCATCCCGTCCGGAATGTACTTGTCGGAGAGCTGGCACCAGGTCGCCGCAGCGCCGTCCTCGAGCCGACAGACACGGTGTGCCAGTGATTCCGTCCAGTAAAGGCGACCGTCTGCGTCGAACCCGATCCCGTTCGGATAAACCTCGGGCCGTTCGACGATCATCTCGCCCCCGGCGCCGTCGACCGCGAACAGTCGCCCCGGCGAGCGGACGTCGAAGCGGTCGTCGAACTCGGAACCCGAGTCGGTAAACCAGAGGCGCCCGTCGGGACCAAAGGCGAGGTCGTTCGGGCCGACGAGCGTCCGGCCGTCGACCTCGGAGTAGAGCAGCTCTACGGTGCCGTCGGCACCCATGCGTTGGATGCCCGAGACCGCGCTCGTGTCACCGCTTCCCGGGACGTTGCCTCCCTGCGTCACATAGATCGCGCCGTCCGAGCCGAGCACCGCACCCCAGGGGGACCCTCCCAGGACGCCGAACGTGCTCACGGCGTCGTCGGCGTAGACGCACAACTCACCGATGTTGCCGTCGCAAAAAACAAGGCGACCGTCTGGCAGAACAACAGGTCCCTCGGGGAAGCCCAGGTCCGAGGCGAGCAGGCGTCCATTCATCAGTCATCCCTTCGTACGCGTTGCGGTTCCGCCGATCCTATAGTTGGGACCAGTGATCCCTGAGCGGGTGCGCGCGCGCGATCTCGTCGGCTACGGCCGCTTTCCGCCGCGCTTCTCCTGGCCGGACGGCGCCCGACTCGTCGTCAACGTCGTCCTCGTCTACGAGGAGGGGTCCGAGTACTCCGTCCTCTGGGACGACGATCGCAACGACGGCTGGGGCGAGTATCCGGATCCGGGCGTCGATCCGCCGCAGCGCGATCCTGGCACCGAGTCCCATTACGAGTACGGCAGCCGCGCGGGAGTTTGGCGGCTGGCGCGCATCTTCGAGGCGGCTTCGATCCCAGTCACGGTCTCGGCCGCCGCCGTCGCGCTCGAGCTCAACCCGGCCGTCGCCGACTGGATGCGCGAGCACGACCACGATCTCCTTGGCCACGGCTGGCGCTGGATCGAGCTCTGGCGGCTCTCGCGAGACGATGAGCGCGAACACCTTCGACGTGCGATTGCGACCTACGAGCGAGTCCTTGCTCAGCGTCCGCTCGGCTGGAACTGCCGTGGCTGGCCGAGCGAGAACACCCGCGAGCTCCTCGTCGAGGAGGGCGGTTTCCTCTACGACTCCGACGGCTCGGCCGACGACGTGCCCTTTTACACGCATTGCCTCGGCCGGCCGTTCCTCGTCGTCCCCTACACGAAGACGTACAACGACAGCCGCTTCCTCATGGCTCCCGGCTTCGGGAGCCCTCGCGACTTTCTGGACACTTTGACGACGGGTCTCGACGAGCTCGTCCGCGAGGGCTCGGACCGGCCGACGATGATGACGGTCGTTGTGCACGCCAGGTGGACCGGCCAGGCCGCGCGCGCAGCCGCGCTACGCGCATTCCTCGACCATGCACGAAACGTGGAGGGCGTGCGGTTCATGCGCCGTGCCGACATCGCGCGCTGGTGGTTGGCGAACTTCCCGCCCACCGGACCCTGACCTAGACCGGCGCTCTTAGCTCGGTGAGGCTAGGTGCGGCCGCAACCAGGCGGCGGGTGTATTGGTGCTGGGGGCGGGAGAGCAGCGCACCGACTGGGCCTTCTTCGCAGAGGACGCCGTCCTCCAGGACGAGCACGCGATCAGCGACAGACGCGACGACGCCCAGGTCGTGCGTGATGAACAGAAGCGCAAGGCCGAGCTCGGCGCGCAGTATCGCGAGCAGCTCGAGCACTGCCGCCTGAACGGACACGTCGAGCGCGGAGGTGATTTCGTCGCAGACCACGAGATCGGGGTGGGCGGCCAGCGCCCGCGCGATGGCTACGCGCTGGCGTTCGCCGCCGGAAAGCTCAGGTGGGAAGCGCTTGGCGAGCCCGGCCGGCAGCCGGACGCGTTCGAGTAGCTCGCCCACCGTCTCCTGTGCCTCCTTTCGCGAGAGATTACGAAGCACACGAGCAGGGCGCGCGATCGTGTCGCCGACCAGATGTCTCGGGTTGAGCGAGTCGTTTGGGTTCTGAAAGACGATCTGGATCCGTCGCCGTGCCTCGCGCGAGCGCCTGCCGGCGAGCGGCGCGAGCGACGTTCCATCGAGCATGATCTGTCCGCGGGTCGGAACGTGCAGTCCGGCGATGCAGCGTGCGATCGTGGTCTTGCCACTGCCGGACTCCCCGACAAGGGCGAGGCACTCGCCGGCCGAGATCGCAAACGACACGTCCCGAGCCGCGACGGTGGTGCTGTCTCGGCCCCGATGCTCCGCTCGTAAACCCTCGACACCCAGGACGGGCGGCCGGCGCCCCGCACCGAGTCTCGCTGCGGCGCGCGCCGCCGGGGCAAGCGGTGGCGTGCGCTGCCACTCGAAGCAACGAACCCGCCATTCCGCCTGGATTGCACTGAGCGGCGGCATCGCTTGCACGCACGCTCCCACTCGCTGCGGGCAGCGGGGTGCGAACGCGCAGCCGTTGGGACGGTCATCGACGCCGACTGCAACTCCAGAAATGCTGCGCAGCCGGCGCGGCTCGTGCGGGTCGGGCACAGAGGAGAGGAGGCCCCAGCTGTAAGGATGGCGAGGTGTCGTCAGGATGCCCGCCGTTGGTCCCACCTCGACGATGCGCCCGGCGTACATGACGGCGATCTCGTCGGCCAGCGAGGCCACGACCGCGAGATCGTGCGAGACGTAGACGATCGCCAATTCCATCTCTTGCCGCAGCAGTCCGATCTCCGCGAGCAGATGCGATTGCGTGACCACGTCCAGCCCGGTCGTCGGCTCGTCGAGGACGACCACCACCGGGCGGCAAACCAGCGCAGCAGCAATCGCAATCCGCTGCTGCTGCCCTCCTGAGAGCTGGTGCGGAAATCGCCGCCGGAACTCGCGGGTCGACGGGAGCTGAACGAGCTCGAGCGTCCGGGTCACCTCGCGGTCAACGTCGCGATCAGGTGCGTGCGTGCGAAGCATGTCGGCCACCTGGTCGCCGACGCGGACGGAGGGGTTGAGGGACGAGGCGGGATCCTGCGGGACGTATGCGATCAGCTGGCCGCGTAGCCTGCGGAGCTCCCTCTCCGGGAGTCCGGTGAGCGTTCGCCCGCCGACCTTCACCATGCCTGCTGCGATTCGGACCCCGGGACGCGTGTAGCCGAGCAGCGCGAGCGCGGTCGTTGTCTTGCCGCTGCCCGACTCGCCGACGAGTCCGAGCACCTTGCCAGGCTCGAGCTGGAAGGACACGTCCTCGACGATCGGCTCGCCGGACCAGAGCTCGATCTGCAGGTCCTCGACGGCCAAGGCGGCGTCGGTCACCGGGCAACCCGTTTCTGTGCCGTCGACCGTCCCAGGCTCCTCGCGACCGCATCGGCGACGAGATTGACCGCGACCGTCAGGAACGCGATCAGGAACGCAGGAGCGGCGACGGCCCAGGGCTGGAGTGTGATGCCGCCGCGGTTCTCCGAGATCATCAGCGCCCAGTCGGCCGCCGGGGGCTGCAGGCCGAGGCCGAGGAAGTTGACGGAGGCGATGATGATGATCGATCCGGTCAGCCGGATCCCCGCGTCCGCGAGCACCGTGCCGAGGATGTTCGGCAGGATCTCGCGGCGGAGGACGGCGTGGACGCGCTCGCCCCGAGCGACGGACGCCTCGACATAACCGCGCACGGCCGTCTCCTGCGTGGCGGCGCGCACGATTCGCGCGATCGAGGGCACATGAACGGTCGCCACGCCGAAGACGAGGATGCCGGCGTTGTGGCCCGCTCCGGTGGCGAGGACGAGCAGGAACAACAACGGCGGGAACGCGAGAATCACGTCCATCACGCGCATCAGCAGCGGGTCCACGAGCGTACGCGAGTAACCCGCGACGAGGCCGATCGCGATGCCGACGACGTATGCCAGGCTCGTGGCGAGGGCCGCCAGTCCGACAATGCTGCGCCCGCCCCAGAGGACACGCGACAGCACGTCTCGTCCGAGGCTGTCCGTCCCGAGCAGGAACTGGCCGTCCGGACGCTGCAACGGCAAGCCGGCGATTCCGGCCGGGTCATGCGGCGCGAAGACCGGGCCGATGAGGATCAGGGCCAGGAGCAGAAAGCAGGCGGTAAGCCCGATCCTGCCAGAGCTCGTCCGCGCGAATCGAAGTCTGGCCGCAAGCGCAGTCACTGCGCCGTCCTCAGCTTCGGGACGAGCAATACGACCAGCAGGTCGGCGATCACATTGAGCGAGATGTAGACGATCGCGATCAGCAGGCCGACGCTCTGTACATACGGCACATCGCGCGCGCTGACCGCCTGTACGAGCGCCTGGCCGATTCCGGGATAGCCGAAGACGAATTCGGTGACGACGATGCCGCCTACGAGCCACTGGATGTTCAGCGCAATGACCTGGACCGTCGGTCCGAGCGCGTTGCGAAGGGCATAGCGGAGAACGACGTCGCGTTCGCGGTGCCCGCTAAGCCGCGCCCACTCGACGTAGTCGGACCGCAAGACTTCCACCATGCCGGCGCGCACCATCCGGACGGTCTGCGCGAGCGACGCCGCGAGCAGCGTGAGCACGGGCAGGACGAGAATCGACAAGTCGCTGAAGACGGTGTCACCGATCGAGATCAACGAGACGCCGGGCAGGAGCCCGAGCCACTGGGCGATGAGCAAGATCAGCAGCGTTCCGGTGACGAACTCGGGTAACGAGATGGCCACGAGCGAGACGGTCGTGATTGCATGGTCGACGGAGCGGCCGGCGCGGGTCGCAGCGTAGACGCCGAACCCGATCGAGAGCGGAACGAGCAACAGGATCGTGAACAGAGCGAGGACGGCGGTGTTCTTGATCCGATCCCCGATCAGGCTCGAGATCGGTGTCGGCTGTCCGCTGACGGCCTGGCCTGCGACGGAGTTGCCGAGATTCCCCTGGACGAACCCCGAGAGCCAGTTCCAGTAGCGCTCCGGCGCCGGCCGGTTGAGATGGAGCTCCTGCCGAATGTGCGCGAGACCTGCCGGCGTCGAGTCGCGGCCGAGCACGGCACTGGCGACGTCACCCGGCAGCACGTTCGTTCCGACGAAGAGGAGGATCGAGACGACGAACAGGGTGGCAAGGCCCGCGGCCACCCGACGGACGACGAAGAACACAAGGGGGTGCCGACGACGCCGGGGAACGTCGGATAGGGCGAGCTCAGGAGCGGCGAGCTCTGTCACGCCGCCCTACGCGAGCCAGAAGTGCTGGAAGTCGAAATTGCCGAGCGCGAACATCCCGCTCGGCACGACTCCCTTGACCCGCTTCGAAACGCCGTCGATGAAGGGCGCGAACCCCCAGATCAGGTACCCGCCCTGATCCCAGAGGATCTTCTGCACCTCATTCCAGAGCTCCTGGGCCCGCGGCTCGTTCTGCTCCGCCTGAGCCTTTAGCACCAGGCGGTCGAAGCTCGGCCGCTTCCAGTGCGTCTCGTTATAGAACGCCTTCGTCGTAGCCGCTTCGTTGATCCAGTTCGGAATCGCGATGGCCGGCCAGTTCGTCTGGCCGAACGCCCACTTGAGGTACTTGCTGGCGAAGTACGTATCCGGCGGGCCGTTGTTGACGTTGATCTTGACGCCGGCCTTCCGCGCCTGCTGCGCGAAAACGGTCGCAGACTCGAGCATGCCCGCGATCGCCGTGCTCGAGTAGAGCGTCACCGTGAGGTGCTCGGCTCCAGCCTGTTTGAGCAGGAACTTCGCCTTCGCGATGTCCTGGTGCCGCTGCGGAAGCTGGTTGTCGTACCACTTTAGGCCCTTACCGACAAGATCGTTGCCGAGCTGCCCGTACCCGAATTGAGCGCTCTTGATCAGCGCCGGACGGTCGGCGATCAGCCGGAACGCTTGCCGCACGCGAACGTCGTTGAAAGGCTTGAGATCGGCGGACATCGTGATCGGAACGAACTGTGGACCGTTGCCGACAAGGACGACGATGTCCTTCTTGCGCTGATGCTCCTTCGCCTGCGCAAAGGTCAGCTGTTCGATCGCATCGACCCGGCCGGAGAGCAGAGCATTGAGACGCGCCTGCGGGTCGGGGATCGACGAGATCTCCAGATCGTCGACATACGGAAGTCCGTGCATCCAGTAATGCGGGTTCCGCTTGAACAGGCTTCCCTGGCCCGGCTTGAACTTGTCGGCCATGAAAGCGCCCGTGCCCACAGGCTTCTTGAAGTTCTTCGAGCCGTTCTGGACGATCACCATCGGATAGAAGACAAACGTCGGCGCCAGGTCGGCGATCGGCACGTGCAGCGGAAGCTCGAACTCGTGCGCATTGACCTTCCGCATACCCTTGAGGTCGAACGGCTGGACGGCCGGCAGCCCGCCGCTGGTCTTCGACGCCGCGATCCGCCGGAGGGTGTACATGACGTCGTCGGCGCCGAACGGTTTGCCGTTGTGCCAGACGACGCCCTTGCGTAGCTTGATCGTCCACTTGGTGGCGTTGCGGTTCGGCTCAAAGGCCGTCGCCAGTCGCATCTCGAGGCTGAGATCCGGCTTTGCGTGCACGAGCAGCTCGAACAGCGTCAGGGTACGGCACGTGTCGATGGTCGAGACTGCGAGCGTTGGGTCGAGCGTCTCCGACGAGCCGCCGCCGACCATCCCAATCCGCAGGTGGCCCCCTCGCTTCGGAGTCGCCGCCAGCGCGAACTCTGCGGCCCTGGCGGGAGAAGCGAGAAAGCCGGCCGATCCCACGGCGATTCCGGCCGCAGCAGCGGTCTCCAGCAGCCGCCGGCGAGTCAACGTCGGGTCAGACAGGTGCTCGGCCTCCTGGTACTTCGTTCCAGCGTCCAACGGGTCGATCGGGCTTTGATCGGTCGTCATTCCTGAGGCTCCCTTCGTGAGAAACGCAGTGCCCCGGTGGAGCGATGGTACGACTTCGCCGATTTTCAAACAAGCGACGGCCGCAACCCTCCTGTGTCGCGGTGGTGGTCGCGCCTGCCGGTGCCGACGCTCGCTGAGAAAAACCCCGCTGGAAGCGGGGTTTCATCGGGGCGCCGAGATTTGAACTCGGGACCTCTAGTCCCCCAGACTAGCGCGCTAACCAGGCTGCGCCACGCCCCGTGGCGGGGCCATCGTATCGGCTACGCACTGTAACGCCTGTACAGCTTGTCGATCAGATCCGGCATGCGCTCGAGCCGGTCGGTGATCACACGTAACCGGTACTCGCGGAAGTGCTCGGCCTCGACGCCCAACGCTCGCGCGAGCGTCTTGATCACGTCGTCCGACGGCACCGGGCGGTTTCCGTGCACGAGATGGTTGAGGTATCCGGCCGAGAGCCTCGTCTTCTCGGCGAGTGACCGGTAGGTGAGGCCGGCTTCGCCCATCAGGCGCTCGATGGTCGGGCCGAACGAGTCCTCGCTGAAGCGCCGCTTTCGCGCCATCAGCCGAGCATCTCGCGCACTGTCGAGACGAGCTCACCCACGCTCACCGCGTTGTCTTCCCCCTTTGCGCGCTGGCGAATGTCCACCGTACCGCCTTCGGCAACCTTTCGCCCGACTGTCACGCGCACCGGGCAGCCGATCAAATCGGCGTCCGCGAACTTCTCCCCCGCTCGCGCATCGCGGTCGTCCACGAGCAGGTCGAGACCCGCCGCGGAAAGCGCGTCCGCCACGGGCTGCGCATGCTCCTCCATGCCGGGGATGACGACCACATGGACGTCGTACGGCGCGACCGACGCCGGCCACTGGATGCCCTTGTCATCGTGGTGCTGCTCGATGATCGCCGCCATCGTGCGCGCGGGACCAATGCCGTAGCTGCCCATCACGAGGGGCTTCTCCTGTCCGTCCTCGTCGAGATACGTCGCACCGAACGGCTCCGAGTAGAACGTCCCGAGCTTGAAGATGTGCCCGAGCTCGATCGCGGTTTCGGCGATCAGCTCGCCGCCGCACTTCGGACAGCGGTCGCCCGGATTCGTCTGCCGGATGTCGGCAAAACGGGGCTCGTAGTCACGGCCCGCCTCCACCCCACGTAGGTGCCGGCCGTCGCGATTCGCTCCTGCGACGAACTGGCCTTCCTTCAGCGCGTTGTCCGCGATCACCTCGACCTCGACTCCAGCGGGCCCGAGCGAGCCGCCGCCGGCGCCGAACGTCGTGCGGATCTCATCCTCGGTCGCAGGACGGAAAGCATGCCCCAACGTGGTCGTGAGCTTCTCGTCACTGAGCCGGTCATCGCCACGGACCAGCGCAAGCACGACTCGGTCGCCCACGACGACGGGCATCGCCTTCGAGGTTGCCGCTGCATCGATCTTCAGGAAGTCGGCGAGCCCTTCGATGGTCGTGACGTCAGGCGTCTCGACTTCCTCTGGCGCATCCAACGCCTGCGGGAACTTGGGAGCGCGCGGGATTCCCTCCGCCGCTTCGATGTCCGCGGCGTAGTCGCCGTTCTGGCAACGCACGAGCTCGTTCTCGCCGGACTCCGCAGGCGCAAGATAGTCCCAGGACTCCTTGCCGCCCATGATCCCGGACTCCGCCTCCACCTCGTAGGCCTCGAGCTCGCAGCGCTCGAAGATCTTCTTGTAGGCCTGCGCATGGAGCTGGAAGCTCTTGTCCAGCCCTTCGGCGTCCCGATCGAACGAATAGGCGTCCTTCATGATGAACTCGCGCACTCGCAGCAGCCCTGCACGCGGGCGCGGCTCGTCGCGCTCCTTGGTGCTGAAGTGGTACCACCGCTGTGGGAGTTGCTTGTACGACTGGATTTCCCGCGCGTGGAGGGTCATCGTCTCTTCGTGTGTGAACGATAGAACGAAGGCCCGGCCGTTCCGGTCTTTCAGCTTGAAGACCTCCGGAATATTGATGCGGCCGCTCAGCTCCCAGAGCTCCGCCGGCGTCAGCACCGGGCACAGCATCTCCTGATCGCCGATTACGTTCATCTCTTCGCGGATGATCTGGACGACCTTCTGGTGCACGCGCCAACCGAGCGGCAGGAATGTCCACAGACCAGCCCCCACCTGCCGGATGAAGCCGCCGCGCACGAGCAGCTGATGGCTCGCGGCCTCGGCGTCCGCCGGCGGCTCGCGCAGCGTCGGAAGAAAAAGCTCTGAGGCCCGGGCAATCATGTTGTCCGGGCAGACTACTCGCCGAGCGGAATCAGTGACGCTTCTGCCATCGCCAGCGCAGCAGGTTTTGCCATCTTCAGACGCTTGGGACGTTGCATCCCCTCTGTAATCCATTTGTCGATCTCGTGGAACAGCTCATCGATGAGGATGTCGGACGAGACCTTCTTCAGCACGCGTCCATGCGCGTAAACGAAGCCGGTGTCGCGGCCGCCGGCAATGCCGAAGTCCGCGTCGCCCGCTTCGCCAGGCCCGTTCACGGCACAGCCGAGCACTGCAACCTCGAAGTGCTGCGGGTATGCGCTCAGCCGCTCCTCCACTTTCTCCGCGAGCGTCTGCACTCCCACGTTGTCGCGCCCGCAGGACGGGCAGGCGATCATGATGGGCCCACGCTCACGCAGGCCGAGTGACTTGAGGATCTCCCAAGCAACACGCACTTCCTCCACGGGATCCGCCGTCAGCGAGACGCGCATCGTGTCGCCGATGCCGTCGACGAGCAGCGCGCCAGTGCCCACGGCGCTCTTGATCGAGCCCGCGAAAGGCGTGCCGGCCTCGGTGACACCGAGGTGCAGCGGGTACGGCACCTTCGAGGCGAGCAAGCGGTACGCGCGAATCATGGTCGGCACGTGGCTCGACTTCACCGAGATCTTGAAGTCCCTGAAGTCGAGGCTCTCGAGCAGGCGCACTTCCTCGAGCGCCGCTTCGACGAGCGCCTCGGCCTGATCGGCCTGCGCGAGCTCGTTGAGATGCTTCGGCAGCGACCCGGAGTTGGCGCCGATGCGCATCGGGATGCCTGCCGCCTGCGCGGCGCGCACGACTTGCGCAACCTTGTCCGAGCCGCCGATGTTGCCGGGATTGATGCGGACCGCCGCCACGCCGGCGTCGATCGCCTTCAGTGCGAGGCTCGCATTGAAGTGGATGTCAGCGATGACCGGAAGCGGCGAAAACCGGACGATCCTGCTCAGCGCCTCCGCGTCCTCCGTCTTCGGAACGGCCACGCGGACGATCTCGCAACCGGCCGAAGCGAGAGCGGCGATCTGGGCGGTGGTGGCCTCGACGTCGTGCGTCTTCGTCATCGTCATCGACTGGACGACGACGGGGGCGCCGCCGCCGATCTTCACGCCGCCAACGGTGATCTGGCGCTCGCTGGCCATCGATTCCAGTGTATAGCGGCCCTTCGGGTGTCAGACACCCAGGCGTGAGTGTCACCAAGTCGTCACGAAACTCAGCGATCCCGCTCGTGGAGCCGAGCCCCGGGAGCCACAACTCCGCAGGCTGGTGTCGGACACCGTGCCGGGAGTGTGTCGGAGGGCTAACCGCCGCCGAGGCGGTTGATGTCGTTCGACAGGCCGATGAACATCAGGACGAGGAAGAGCGCGATCCCGATCGCTGACACGCGCTCATAGACCTCCCGCCCGACAGCGCGGCCCCGGAGCCCCTCGATGATCGAGAAGAGGATGTGACCGCCGTCGAGCGGCAGGAGCGGGAGCAGGTTCAGGATGGCCAGCGAAAGGCTGATCAGCCCGAGGATCTGCAGAAACAGCGTGAACGTGAGCGAAACCGCCTGGCTCGAGACGTCCACGATCCCGACCGGGCTCGAGACCTCCTTCCTGCCCGATCCCGTCAACAGCCTCGGTAAGAACGTGATCGTCGCCTTCGTCGCGACCCACGTGGTCGTCAGGCTGTGCGTCAACGCGCCCACCGGGCCGTACTTGACCTCTTGCCAGCCGGGCTCGAACCCCAGCGCCCAGCGGTCGCCGATCTTCCGCGTTCGCACGGGCCCGAGCGTGATCGGCTTGCCGCTGCGGGAAACCGTGATCGTGGTGGGTTTGCCCTTCGAGGCCCGGATCAGCTGCGAGACCGCGTCGAAATCCGGCGTCTGCCGGCCGTTCACGGCAATGATCCTGTCGCCGGGCCGGAGACCGACTGCCGCCGCCGGCGTGTTCGACTTGACGTTCCTGACCGTGCGGTCCGCATCTCCCGGTACGCCAAACATGTACCCGAGTGCCACGAGCACGACCGCGAGAGCGATGTTCACGCCCGGGCCGGCGAAGATGACCGCGATCCGCTTCCAGGTCTTTTGGCGCCAGTAGGCGTCGGGGCTGAGCGCGTCTCGCAGCTCGTCCACCGAACGTCGCGCAGCCTTCGCCGGAGCGGGACTGAGGCTTGCCGCCTCGACGGCGCGGTCGAGCTCCGGAACTGCGTCTCGGGCACCGTCGAGATCACCCGCTTCCAGAGCGCGCTTCACGCGTGCGACCTTCGGAAAGAGGCTCGGTTCTTCTGCGAGCGCCGCCGCGAACTGCACGTCCAGGTCGGACGCAGCGGGACGGTGCATGCCCGGGATCTTCACGTAACCGCCGAGTGGGATCGCGCCGATTCCGTACTCGATCCCGTTGCGCACGACCTTGACGAGGGCCGGCGGAAAACCCAGGTAGAACCGGCGAGGTCTCATGCCGACGCCGCGCGCAACGAAGAAGTGGCCGGCCTCGTGCAGAAGGATGAGAACGGCGAGACCGAGGATGGAGATCAGAATGCTCATGCGACCTTGAGCGCCTCGTCGACATGGCGGCGTGCGGCAGCATCGGCAGCGACCAGCTCGTCGAGATCGCGCGCGGCGGATCCGTCGGCTGACGCCAACGCGTCTGCGACCACGTCGGCGATGCCGAGGAAGGGCAGCCGTCCCTCGAGAAACGCAGCGACAGCCACTTCGTTCGCCGCGTTGAACGCACACGGATAGGTACCGCCCTGTTCTCCCGCTTTGCGCGCGTGCGCAAGCAGCGGGAACGTCTCGAGGTCGGGTGGCTCGAATTCGAGTGTCATGCCGCCCGCCAGATCGAGCGGCGGGATGGGCGTGGCGCTGCGCTCTGGGTACGTGAGCGCATACGAGATCGGCACGCGCATGTCCGGGTAGCCGAGGTGTGCGAGCGTCGCGCCGTCGCGGAAGCGCACAAGCGCATGCACGACCGAGGTCGGGTGCACGACGACCTCGATCTGCTCGTACGGAAGGCGGAAGAGGAAGTGAGCTTCGATCAGCTCGAGGCCCTTGTTCGCAAGCGTCGCAGAGTCGACGGTGATCTTCGGGCCCATGTTCCAAGTCGGGTGTGCCAATGCGGCGGCGGGCGTTACGTCCTCTAGCTCGTCACGCACGCGGCGGCGAAACGGTCCACCCGACGCGGTCAGCAACAGCGAGTGGACCTGGTCGAATGTACGGCCCTCGAGACACTGGAACGCACCCGAATGTTCGCTGTCGACGGGAATGAGCCGGCCGCCGCCCCGTCGTTGCGCGGTCAGCGCAAGCTCGCCTGCGGCGACGAGGCTCTCCTTGTTCGCGAGCGCAAGATCGACGCCGCGCTCGAGCGCCCAGAGCGTCGCGGGCAATCCTGCGAAGCCCACCACGGCGTTCAGGACGAGGTCCGGCTCCGCCCGCTCGAGCAGCTCCGTGAGATCGCCGCCGGCCTGCGTCAGCGGCGCCAGGCCGTCGACGGGTTGCGAGCCCGATGCGGCAGCGCAGAGCTCGAGCCCGGGATGCGCCTCGATGATCTCCAACGCCTGGCGCCCAATCGAGCCGGTGGCGCCAAGGAGCGCGATCCTCTTCATCACGCAGGAAGTGTAGGTTCGCGGCGGTGATACGCCCCGGAACACCCGACGACGCGGAAGGGGTTGCCCGCGTTCACGTGGAGACCTGGCAGGCCGCGTACGCGCACGCCCTGCCGTCAGAGAAGCTACAGGCGCTGTCCCTGAAGGACGCTGTCCAAAGGCACCGGAGCCGGCCACCGGGGCTCGTCGCAGACCGCGCCGGTGAGATCCTCGGCTTCGTCGACGTCGGCGCGAGCCGTGATCCGGGCACCGACGGCGAGCTGTTCGCGATCTACGTCCACCCGGAGCACTGGGGAACGGGCGTCGGGCGCGCGCTCATCGAGGCCGGCGAAGGGGAGCTCCGTAGGCTTGGACACCACGATGCGATTCTCTGGGTGCTCGACGACAACCCGAGGGCACGCCGCTTCTACGAGCTCGCCGGCTGGTCGCCGGACGGCGCTGCCCGCGACATCCACATCTTCGGCTTCGATGTCTCCGAGGTCAGGTACGCGAAGAGTCTCTAGGCCGCATTGAACGCGCGCAGCACGTAGTACGACACCACAACTGCGAAGAGCAAAGAATCAATCCGGTCGAGCACGCCGCCATGCGCCGCCAGCAGGCGGCCGCTGTCCTTCACCTGCATGTCCCGCTTCAACGCGGACTCGAACAGGTCGCCGAGCGGCGCCGCGATCGCGATCACGCCGCCGAGCACGATCGACTGCCAGATCGAGAGGTAGTGCTGCTTGTAGAGAGCGACGAACGCGACGAAGATCGTCGCCGCCGTTCCGAAGAGGAAGCCCTCCCAGGTCTTCCCCGGCGACAGCGCAGGCGCAAGCTTGTGACGACCGATCAGCCGTCCGGCAAAGAACGCCCCGATGTCACCGGCCCACACCGAAAGCAGGACCGTGAACGTCGCGAGCTCCCCCTCGCTCGGGATCTGGCGCAGAAGCAACAAGTGTGCAAGACACAGGCCGATCCAGCCCGCGCCGAGCACCGTCGACGCGATCGCAACCGTGGCGGACTGCCGCGTCGTGGCGATCCAGTGCAGCAGGAACGCGAACACCATCGTGCTCAGGAAGCCCGCCACCGTCCATTCGAGCCCGGCGAGGTGTGCTCCAAGCAGCGACAGGAGCGCTCCCGCATACGCCGCCAGGATGACCGGACGCAGCGAGCGGATCATCAATGCGTACTCGTGCAGGGCGAGAATCGCCGCGACGCCCGCCAGCGCGAACAGCCACCAGCCTCCCGCCCAGACGATCACCAGCACGAGCGGCAGGCCGACGAGCGCGACCACTACGCGCGAGACTAGAGGTGCCACTAACGCCCGCCGAAGCGGCGCCTGCGGCTGGCGTAGTCGTCGAGAGCGGCGCGGAGTTGCTCCTCGCCGAAATCGGGCCAGAGCGTGTCGACGAAGACCAGCTCGGCGTAGGCGAGTTGCCACAGGAGGAAGTTGGAGACCCTCAGCTCGCCGGAGGTGCGGATCAGAAGGTCGGGGTCGGGCATCTCGGGCGCATTGAGGTAGGTCGCGAACGTCTCCTCGTCCACCTCTCGGCCGCCGGCGACCACGCGGTTCGCGGCGTCGACGATCTCGGCGCGCCCGCCGTAGTCGAAGGCGATCCAGAGATTGAGGGTGCGATTACCTTCGGTCTCATCCTCGAGTGCAGCCATCCGTTCCTGCAGCGGGGCCGGCGCACGGTCGCGACGGCCGATGAAGCGCGTGCGCACTCCCTGGCGCACGAGGTCCGGCAGCTCACGCTCGATCGTCTCGGTGAAGATCTCCATCAGCAGCTCCACCTCGTCCGGCGGCCGGTTCCAGTTCTCGGTCGAGAACGCGTACACGGCGAGCGAGTCGACGCCGAGATCGATCGCCGCCTCCACAGTGCGTCGCAACGCCTTCGTGCCGGCTCTGTGCCCGGCGGCGATCGGCAATCCGCGCTTGCGCGCCCAGCGCGCATTCCCGTCCATAATGATCGCCACCGCGTGGGCGACGTCCGGCAGGTCGGGCTCGGCCGCGGGCCGGACGTGCCGCAGCGTTCTGATCTTCGTGAGGATGGACATTTGGTTTTGTCTTCTTTACCGAGCGAAGCGAAGGTCTTCCGCAAAATCCGCGGAAAGTGCGCAGCACTTTTCGCGGTTAAACCTCCATGATTTCCGCTTCTTTGTGCTTCAAGAGCTCGTCGATCGTCTTCGTGTGCTCGTCGGTCAGTTTCTGCACGCGTTCCTCGGCACGGTGCTCGTCGTCTTTTCCGACTTCGCCCTTGGCCAGGTCCTTGAGGTGCTGGACGGCGTCCCGACGAACGTTTCGCACGGCGATCCTTCCCTCCTCCGCGATCTTGCGCACGATCTTCACCAGCTCCTTGCGGCGCTCCTCGGTCGGCTGGGGCATCGGCAGGCGGATGACCTTGCCGTCGTTTGACGGCGTCAGGCCGAGATCCGACTCCAGCAGCGCCTTTTCGATCGCCTTGATCGAGGTTGGATCGAAAGGCTGGATCGTCAGCATCCTCGGCTCGGGAACGTTGATCGTGGCCAGCTGCTTGAGCGGCGTCTGCTGGCCGTAGTAATCGATCTGCACACGATCGAGGAGAGCCGCGGAGGCGCGCCCGGTGCGGACGGTGTGGAACTCCGTCCGGGTGTGCTCGACGCTCGCGTCCATGCGGTTCTGAGCGTCCTGGATGAACTCGTCGACGGTGGCCATCAGCGCTCCTCCTTCGCCGGCGTCGAGATGATCGTGCCGATGCGCTCGCCTGCGATCACACGGCGAATGTTTCCGTCAGCAAGGGCGAAGACGTAGATGGGCAGATTGTTGTCCATGCAGAGAGACAGTGCCGTGGTGTCCATCACCTTGAGGCCCCGCTCGATCGCTTCCCGGTGCGTGAGCTCGGGGAGGAATTCCGCGTCGGGGTCGAGCCGCGGATCGTTTTCGTAGACGCCTGTCGTGCCGTGCTTTGCCATCAGGATGGCGTCCGCGTTGATCTCCAGCGCTCGCAGAGCGGCGGCCGTGTCGGTCGTGAAGAACGGGTTGCCCGTGCCGGCTGCAAAGATCACGATGCGGCCCTTCTCGAGATGCCGGATCGCACGTCGCCGGATGTACGGTTCGGCGACCTCCTTCACTTCGAGCGCGGAGAGCACCCGTGTGTCGGCCCCTCGGTCCTCGAGTGCATCCTGGAGCGCCAGCGAGTTCAGCACCGTCGCGAGCATCCCGGAGTAGTCGGCCGTCGCGCGGTCCATGCCTTCGGCCGCGGCCGACATGCCGCGGTAAATGTTGCCGGCACCGACGACGATGCCCGTCTCGACCCCGGAGGCCTGCACGTCGACGATCTCTTCGGCGATGGCGTCGATCGTCGCGCGGTCCATGCCGTACTCCTGATCCCCCATGAGCGACTCACCCGAGAGCTTGAGCAAGATGCGGCGAAATACGGGACTGGCGCTGTCCGCCTCGGCGATCGCTCCCTCCGGTTGGACGGTCATCCCGTCAGGGCGAACCGCTCGAACTCCAGCACTTCGGCGCTTTCCTCGGAGAGCGCCTGACCGACAGTCTTCCCGGTGTCGTGAATCCAGGGTTGTTCCGTCAGCACTCGATCCGCGAAGAAGCGCTTGTTGAGCATTCCTTCGACGATCTTGTCGCGCGCTTGCTTGGGCTTGGACAAGACCTCATCCGAGTTCGAGAAGATCTCGCGCTCGGACTTCACAACGTCCTCCGGGACGTCCTCCCGGCCGACCCACTGCGGCGACGAGGCTGCGATGTGCATCGCGATCTTGCGGGCGATGTCGCCTGACCCGCCGCGAACCTGCACGAGCACGCCGAGCTTGTTCGCGGGCGGGTGCGCGTAGCCCTCGATCAGCCCGCCGTCGACAGCCTCGAACCGCGCCGTGCCGGCGACGACGATGTTCTCGCCGAGCTTGCCGGAAAGCGCCTTCCGCTCCTCGTCGAGCCGCTCGGCCGCGTCCGGACCGTCCGCCTCGACGGCCTCGAGCACCTTCGTTGCGAAAGCGAGGAACTCGTCGTTGTTCGAGACCGGCTCCGTCTCACAGCCCACGGCGACCATCGTCCCGAGCCTGGCCTCCTCGCCGATGCGGTAACCGACCTTGCCCTCGGTCGTGGCGCGGCCAGCGCGCTTCTCGGCGCTGGCCATGCCACGTTCGCGCAGGAGGCGCTTGGCAGCCTCGATGTCGCCGTTGGTGTCGACCAGCGCGCGCTTGCAGTCCATCATGGGCGCGCCGGTCTGCTCGCGGAGCTCCTTGACGAGTGCTGCGCTGATGCCGCTCATTCGGCAGGCACCTCTTCCGGCTTTGCCTCCGCTGCGGGCGCGGCCTCGGCGGCAGGCTCTTCCTGCGGAGACGCCTGCTCGGAATCACCCTCCGGGACAGTCGTCTGCTCTTCCGGCGGCGCTCCGTTCTTCCCCGGCGTGAAGTCGGCGGGGGTTGCCTTCTGCTGCCCGGCGGCGATGCCGTCGGCAATCACGCGCACGACCAGATCGCAGGACCGGATCGCGTCGTCGTTGCCCGGCACGACGTAGTCGGCCTCGTCGGGGTCGCAGTTGGTGTCGACAAGTGCGATGACCGGCAGGCCGAGCCGCCGAGCCTCTCGCACAGCGAGCTGTTCCTTCTTGAGGTCGACGATGAACACGGCGTCGGGCTGGCGCTTCATGTCAGCCACCCCACCGAGATTCGCGTCGAGCTTTTCGAGCTCGCTCAACATGGAGATGCGCTCTTTTGCCGGCAGCAGGTCGAGCTGGCCCTCGTCCTTCAGGCGGCGCAACTCGTGCAGGCGGTCGATTCGGTCGGAGATGGTGCGCCAATTCGTCAGCAGCCCGCCGAGCCAGCGATGGTTGACGTACGGCATGTTGACGCGCTTCGCCTGCTCCTCCACGGCGCCCTGGCTCTGCTTCTTCGTTCCTACGAAGAGGATCGAACCGCCTCGCTCGCCGATGTTTCGGGCGAAGGCGTGAGCTTCTTCCAGCAGCTGCAGCGTCTGCTGTAGGTCGATGATGTAGATGCCGCCGCGCTCCGTGAAGATGAAGCGGCGCATCTTTGGGTTCCAGCGTCGCGTCTGGTGGCCGAAGTGGACTCCAGCCTCCAGTAGCTCGCGCATAGAGACGACGGACATTGGGATCAGGTCCCCTTTCTGGTTGATTTGATTGCTGCCGGTGGGGCCTGGCTGGAACCGGCATCCGCCGAACGCCGGCACCGCCACCCAGACTGATCCGCCGGGTCGGGTGCGAAAAACCGCTGCATCCTAGCGGCTACGCTTCGTGCCTGGCGAGGGCGAGAGCCGCGGTCAGGTCGGCGGGTAGCGGCGACTCGACGTCCACCCGCTCCTCCGTGAAGGGATGGGGGAAGGCCAGCCGCCCCGCATGCAGGAACTGCCGCTCCAGGCCGAGCTCGCGTGGCCGTCCGTAGACGTTGTCGCCGGCGACCGGGAGGCCGATCGCCGCAAGGTGCACACGGATCTGATGGGTACGTCCGGTCTCGAGCCTCACGTCGAGCAGCGTGTGGCGCTCCAGGAGCTCCCTCACCTCGAAGTGAGTGATCGCCTCACGCGGCTTGGCGGTGTCGAGCGACTGTCGCAGCGGGTCGCGGCGATCGCGCCCGATCGGCGCCTCGACCCGGCCGCTGCGCGATCGCGGTCGTCCCACGACCAGCGCGGCATAGTGCCGTTCCAGCGCCCGCTTGCGCACCAGATCCTGCAGACGGGCGTGCGCCTCCTCGGATCGCGCGACGACCATGAGCCCGGAGGTGTCGCGGTCGAGCCGGTGCACGATGCCGGGACGGGCCGCATCTCCCCCAGCGATGTCGTGTTCGAGCAGGCCCTGGACGAGCGTGCCCGTCGCGTGCCCGGACGCAGGGTGCACGACCAGACCCGCGGGCTTGTCCACCACCATGAGGTACTCGTCCTCGTAGGCGATGCGCAGGTCCATCGGTTCCGGCGTGAGCTCGGTGGCGACATCCTGCGGTGGCTCGAACTCCAGCTCCTCGCCGCCGGAGAGTCGATGGCTCTTGCCGAGCGGCCGGCCGTCGACGAGCACCGTCCCCGTGTCGAGCAGCCGTTCGGCCACACCGCGTGAGCCCAGTTCCGGCAGGGAGGCGAGGAAGCGGTCGAGCCGCTCGCCCGCCGCCTCGTCAGGGACGCGTTGCTTCACGCACGCGCTGAGGCCGGCCCGCATTCCGGTCCGAGGCTACGAGCGCAAGCAGCAGAGCCGCGACGCCGACGACGATGAACGTGTCGGCGAGATTGAAGGCAGGCCAGTACTTGAAGTCCAGGAAGTCCGTCACGTGTCCGAGCCGGACCCGATCGGTCAGATTCGAGACGCTGCCCCCAATCACGAGCCCGAGCGCAACTGGCAGAACCGGATGACGGGAGCCGGAGCGCGCGAAGAAGTAGAGCATCCACGCGACGGCGAGACCGGTCAGCAGGATGACAATCGACGTCGCGCTCGCGAACAGCCCGAAGGCGATCCCCGAGTTCGTGACGTGGTGGATCGAAAACGCGCCGACGACGTGCACCTGATCGTTGAGATCGAGGCGGCTCGTCACGATCGACTTCGTCAGTTGATCCGCGCCGATGCCGGCGAGCGCGACCGAGCCGAGACTCAACCACTGCGGCCAGCTGGCGCCGAGCTGCCGCTCGGCGGCGGAGATCGGCGTCAGGCCGTCGGTCGTCGAGCCGACCCGAATGTCCGCCGCCCGTGACGAGAGCCGCTCGGTCAACCGCGCTCCCGGTCGCGCCGGCAGTCGATGCACAGCGTCGCCGAGGGCAGCGCCTCGAGGCGCTCCTCGGCGATCTGCTTGCCGCAGTTCGTGCAGATCCCGTACGTCCCCTCGTCGATGCGCTTCAGCGCGGCGTCGATCGCTGAGAGGACGTGCTCGGAGTTCTCCTCGAGGGTGTAGTCGAGCTCACGGTCGTATGTCTCGGTCGCGGTATCGGCAAGGTGGTTGTCGTACGCGGTCTCCTCGCCGGCATCCTCGGCGAGCGTGCCCGGGTTCTCGTCGTGGAGATTCTGAATCGCCGCCTCCACGCGCTTCCGCTCTTCGAGCAGAACTTCACGGAACCGATCCGTTTCGATCGCGCTCACTTGCCTTGCTCCTTCCCGGCGGCCGAGGAGAGGCGCCGTTCGATCTGAGTCGGGTCGAGACCGGCCAGTTGGACGATCTTGTCCCTCGCGCCGTGACCCGAAACGAGCGTCACCGCCTCGGGCGGCAGCGAGAGTGCCTCTGCGAGCAATCGGACGATCGCCTCATTCGCGCGCCCTCCTTCCGCCGGAGCGGCGACGCGGACCTTCCACGCCTCACCGTGCCGGCCGACGACGTGTGCGCTTCTCGCGCCGGGGGACACACGCAGTCGCACGCGTGTGGAAACCGCTTCCATGCAGGGAGTCTAGCTTTGTAGTCCGCTCAGGCCGCCTCCGCCTCGGCGCTCTTCTCCGGCGGCGCCTCGTCGACGAGTGCGAGTGCCGACTGCAGAAGGGAGCGCATCCGCCGCACTTCCGTCAGCAGCCGGTCGTGCTCTGCGCGCGCAGTCCGCGTGATCGCGCGGGCCTCGGAGCGCGCCTCCTCGACGATCAGGTCCGCCTCCCTCCCGGCCTGCTCTTTGAGTGTGACAGCAGCCTTTTCGGCCGATACGAGTGTCGTGCGCAGGAGCGTCTCGAGCTCGCGATACCGAACGAGATCCGACTCGAGCTGCTCGACCTTGTCGGCGAGGTCTGCGCGCTCGCGCCAGACGTCTTCGAAGCTCGCGACGATCTCGTCCAGCAGCCCGTCGACAGCCGTCCGCTGGTAGCCCCCGACGATGCTCTTCGCCGGTTTGAGATGTCTGATTTCAACAGGAGTGAGAGTCACGGTCTCCCCCTTTCAGTGCAGGCGGTTGAGGATGCTCAGGACGACCTTCAGGAAGATGTAGAGAAATGCCACGCCGATCACGGGTGAGAGGTCGAGCGGCCCGAAGCTCGGCAGGATGCGGCGCCACAGCCGGAGGTACGGGTCACACACGTCGTAGAGGAATCGCTGGATCCTGTTCAGCCAGGTCGAGTAGGGAAGGCGCACCCACGAGGTGATGATGTAGGCGAGGATCAGCAGCGAGTAGACGGTGATAAAAACCTGCACGAAGCTGGCGACGTTGTCGACAGCGTCGTAGAGCAAGCCAAGCATGGCACCGGCGGCCATCAGACCCAGTTCGGCGTCAGGGCCCGTGTTCCTTGGTCAAGCCTGGTTGAAGAAGCCGCCGCGCTCGAGCAGTCGCGCGCGCTCCTCGGCCGACACCTCGACGTTGCGGGGCGTCAACAGGAAGACCTTGTCGGCCACACGCTGCATGCCGCCGTCGAGGGCGTACGTCAGCCCGCTGGCGAAGTCGATGAGACGCTTCGAGAGATCCTGGTCAGAGCTCTGGAGATTCAAGATGACCGGGATCGATTCCTTGAACTTGTCCGCAATCTGCTGCGCGTCGTTGAAGCTCCGCGGCACGACTAGGTGGACACGCACGGAGGCCGGCGATGGCACTGCCGCGACGCGTGGCCGCAGGACTGCAGTCCTGTCGTTCCCCCCCGCCGGTTCGGGGTCGGTCCAGTCGTCGAACTCCCGCTCGCGCCGCCGCGGCGCCAGGCGGCGAACGTTCGGCCGTTCGGCGTAGCTGCGCTGCAGGTCCTCGTCCGTGACGTAGGCGTCCTCTTCCCAGTCCTCCTCCTCGGCGATGCCGAAGTAGACGAGAGTCTTGTTCCACACGTCTGCGAAGCCCATCTCGCGCTAAATGCTACTCCCCGTACAGGACCGAGCCGACGCGGACGAGGGTTGCTCCCTCCTCCGCTGCGACCCTGTAGTCCTGGCTCGTTCCCATGGAAAGCTCCCGCAGGCCGTGCTGCTCGGCCAACTCCCTCAAGCGGATGAAGTACGGACGCGACCCCTCCGGATCGCCGGTCTCCGGCGGCATCGTCATCAACCCGCGCACGTCACCGTAAAGCTGGAGGAGGCGCGACAGGTCCTCGGGGATGATTCCTGACTTCGACGATTCGCCGGCCAGGTTCACTTCGACGAGAGCCGGAACGGCGAGGCGGCCCGCGGCCGAATCGGAGTCGAGCGAGTGCACGAGCTCGCAGATGCGGTTCACCACCTTCACCTTGTTCGACTGCAGATGGCCGATGAAGTGCCAGCGAAACGCGTCGCCATACTCAGCGTGCTTGCGCTCGAGATCCTGCGCGCGGTTTTCGCCCACGACCTGCACGCCTGCGTCGGCGAGCATGCGCATGTCTTCCAACGTGACGTACTTCGTTGCTGCAACCACGGTCACACGGTCTCCGACCTCGGAGCGGATGCGCTCGTAGTTGGCGCGTACCGTCTCAGGTGACGTAGCCGATCACTCCCTGGCGTCCAGTGACCGGTCCGTCGCGCCGATGCGAGAAGAAGCGCGCGGGATCGCAGGCGGTACAGAGGTCGAGGCGTTCGACGCTCTCGACTCCGGCGCTGCGGAGCACGCGCTCCGCGACCGTCCAGAGGTCGAGGTTCCGACCGCGGAGCGCGTCAGCACCGAAGCGCTCGCGATACGCGCCGGCGATGTCTTCGCCGACCTCGTAGCAACACGGCCCGATGCCCGGACCGATCACCGCCGCGAGCCGCCCACCGAGCGCAGCGACGCCCGCGTCGACGATGCCCTGCAGCAACCCGAGCCGTCCAACATGCAAAAGGGCGAGCGCCGGCTTCTCCCCGTTTTGGCGCGCGAGGGCGATCGGGAGACAGTCGGCCGTCAGCTTCAGCATCGGGACAGCAGGCTCATCGGTCCAGAGCCCGTCGCCCTCGCGACCGCGCTCGCCGGCTTCCGCACGGTTGACGGTGGCGGCGTGCACCTGACGGTTCATCGCCAGCCGCGCGACCTCGGTGCCGGCGGCCTCGCAGAGCCTGCGCCTGTTTTCCTCGACGTTCGCGGGCTCGTCGTGAGTCATGAGGCCGAGGTTGAGCGAGTCGTAGGTGCCTTGACTGACGCCGCCGAGGCGCGTTGAGAAGGCGACCGAGTACGGGCCCGGCGCGTCCCAAGAAAGAAGCGTGACGCTCAACGGAGCTGTGCCCGGGCGCGATCGAGCAACCGGTCACGGGTGTTCAGCTCAGGATCGTCGACGACCGCATCGAGAAGCGCGTCGAGGGCGGCTCCGAGCTCGGGCCCCTCGCCGTAGCCGAGGGCAATCAGGTCGGACCCGTCGACCGCGAGATCGGCGAGGCGGTGCGGTTGGGCGCGTTCCTGCTCGAGCAAGGCGCGCAGCCGGGAGGCAGCCTCCAGCTCCGACTGTTGCACCTGCTTCCCTCGGAGGTCCGCCTCCTTGTGCGCGACGAGGTCGAGTGCAAGCTCATCTCCGTGCATTCGCAGCATGCGACGCGCGAGGAGCTCGTCGACGTGGTCCAGTGGAAACGCGTGCGCGTTTACGAGCCGAGTCACGTGCGTGCGCAGCCTCGTTGGATAGCGCAGCCGCCGCATCGCCGCGGCCGTGAGTTTGGCGCCGCGCTCCGCATGTTTGCCGTTTGCTCCCGGCTTGCCGAGGTCATGGAAGAGCGCGCCCAGCCGCACCGCGAGTGGTGCGCCTGCATCCGACGCAGCCTGCACGACCGCGAAGATGTGCTCGTCGAGCGGCAGATGCTGCCGTTCGCTGTTCTGCTCGAAACCGATCGCCCGCTCGAACTCGGGCAGGAGCGCGACGAGGACGCCGGTGTCCCGGGCGAGCCGCAGCGCACGCGCAGGCTCCGCTCCGAGCAACAGCTTCGAGAGCTCGCCCATTCCGTCTGCGCCGAGCCCACCCCCCACGCGCTCGCCGGAGACCAGCGCGACGCTCGCCGCCTCCGCACGCATCTGCTGCAGTGTCTCCGCGTCCGGCTCGAGACCGAGCTGGGAGACAAGACGCAGGCCGCGGACGAGACGCAATGGATCCTCGGCGAAGCTCCGGGGCCGAACCGTGCGCAGCACGCCGTTCGTCAGATCCGCCGCGCCCCCGAAAGGGTCGACCAAGTCCCCGGTCTCCAACCGCCTCGCCATCGCGTTCACGGTGAAGTCGCGGCGGCCCAGGTCCTCCTCGATCGAAAGCTCCGGATCGGCGACGATCTCGAAGTCGTGGCGGCCCGGGCCGGTGCTGCGCTCGACCCGGGGAGGCGCGAACTCGATTCCCGCCGGCGCAAGAGCCCGCAGCTTCCGATCGCGGGGATGGAGACGCGCCCCCACACGGCGTCCTGCCACCTCGAGCTCCTCCACCTTTCCGTGCGGCTCGAGTGCGGCGTGCAGGCTCTCGTAGTCCACTCCCGGCACGACGAAATCCGCGTCCTTGGACTCACGCCCGAGCAGCTCGTCGCGCACCGCACCGCCCACGAGGTACGCGTCGAGGTGCAGCCCTCGCACGAAGTCCTCGATTTTCTTGTCCACTACTGTTGCGCGATTGCTTCGATCTCGACCAGGAGGCCGGGCGGAAGTTTCGCGACCTCGAAGGTTGAGCGAGCGGGCGGCTGGTCGCCCACGTGCTTTGCGTAGACCTCGTTCATCCCCTGGAAGTCGTTCAGGTCGGTGAGGAACACGGTCGTCTTGACGAGCCGATCCATGCTGCTGCCGGCCGCTTCGAGAATTGCACCCAGATTCGTGAGCGTCTGTTCAGTCTGTTCGCGGATGTTGTCGCCGACCGGCTGCGGATCGTCGGGCTTGATCCCCACCTGCCCTGCGACGAACACGAATCCGTTCGCCTTGATCGCCTGCGAGTACGGCGCACCCTGAAACGGTGCCGGTGCCGACTCGGTACGTACGACTTCTTTCATTCGCCCTCCCTCCTTCGCGGTCGGCATGCCTGCGCAAGCGCAACCCCAAGTGCCTTGAAGATCGCCTCGAGCACGTGCTGTGTGTCGCGTCCTTCGACGAGCCGCACGTGCAGCGTCAGACCCGCGGCTTGCGCGAACTCGTCCAAGAAGCGCGCCGCCAGGTCTCCGGCCAGGCCGGCGATGCGTGCTTCCGAGAGATCGACATTCGAGACGAGCAGCGGCCGTCCCGACGCTTCGAGCGCGACGTGCGCGAGCGCCTCGTCCGCGGGGACGACGGCCGAGCCGTGGCCACGCACGCCCTCGGCACGGAGCGGCTTCGAAAGAGCCTCGCCGAGCGCGCGGGCGGCAATGCTGATCTCGGCCTCCGGCGCGCCCGGTGCGACCTCGAGCGCAAGATCGAAGGACGCGTGAACCGCCAGAGCCGACAGCAGGTGGTCGAGCACCGGGACGCCCGTCGCGATGTTCGTCTCGCCGCGTCCAGCGACGTTTACCCGCGCGCTTGCGCGGCCCTGCCCGGTCGCAGCCATGGTGAGGGAGCGTACCCGCTCTTGGCCGTCGATCCGGGCCGAGCGCCTCTAACCGTCGACGCGGTCGATCTGGGCGCCGAGCGCCCGCAGCCGTTCGTCGATTCGCTCGTAGCCCTTGTCGATCTGGTACACGGCGCCGATCGTCGAAGGACCTTCGGCGCAGAGGCTCGCGAGCAGCATCGCCATCCCAGCGCGGATGTCAGGGCTTTCCATCCGCTGCCCACGCAGCTTCGCGGGCCCGGTGACCACCGCACGATGCGGATCGCAAAGGATGATGCGGGCCCCCATGCTCACGAGCTTGTCGGTGAAGAACAGCCGGTTCTCGAACATCTTCTCGAACATGAGGATCGTCCCTTCCGCCTGAGTCGCGACCGTTAGCGCCACGGAGGTGAGGTCGGACGGAAACGCCGGCCACGGCCCGTCTTCGATCTTCGGAACGTGACCGCCGAGGTCGTCCTGCACGACGAGCTCTTGGCGTGGTGGCACGCGCACGAGGTCGTCACCGAGCTCGACCTGGACGCCGAACTTCTCGAAGCCGTGCAGGATCGACACCAGGTCGGCTCGCTTGACGCCGTCGATCGTCACGTCGCCGCCGGTGATCGCCGCGAGACCGATGAAACTCCCCACCTCGATGTGATCGGGACCGATCTCCCAGTCCCCGCCGCGGAGCGACTCGACGCCGTGGATGCGGAGCACGTTCGACTCGACGCCCTCGATCTCCGCACCCACCGAGTTGAGGAAGCGGCAGAGATCCTGGACGTGGGGCTCACAGGCGGCGTTGCCGATCACGGTCTCGCCGGGGGTGAGCGCGGCCGCCATGACGGCGTTCTCGGTCGCCATGACGCTCGCCTCGTCGAGGAAGATGTGCTTGCCGTGCAGCGAGCCGCCGTGCAGCTCGTAGCGGCTGCCGATCTCGATCTGCGCACCAAGCTCGGCAAAGGCGTGGATGTGTGGATCCAACCGGCGGCGGCCGATCACGTCCCCGCCGGGCGGCGGCGCGCTTACGCTCCCCACGCGGGCAAGCAGTGGACCGACGAGGAGGAACGATGCGCGCATCCGGCTGCACAGCTCCTGGTCGAGCTCGGACTTGACGACGGCGGCTGCGTGAACCTGGACGTCGTTGGGCCCGACCCACTCCGCCTCGACGCCGATGTCGTTCAGCAGCTCGATCATCGTCTCGACGTCGACGATCCGCGGGACGTTGTGCAGGAGGACCGGCTCCGTTGTGAGCAGACAGGCGGCAAGGATCGGCAAGGCGCCGTTCTTGTTGCCGGACGCGCGAATGCGTCCTTGGAGCGGCCGTCCGCCCTCGATGACGAAGCTCTCGGCCGCCCGCCCGATGACGGCGGTCTGGGACATCGCGGTAGCCTACCCAGGCCGTGGAAACGACACGCGAACGGGCCTGGGAGACGCTCACGAAGTACACGCAGAGCGAGGCGCTGCGGCGCCATGCGCTGGCCGTCGAGGCATCGACCGCGTGGTACGCGAGTCACTTCGACGAGGACGAGGAGTTGTGGCGCGTCGTCGCGCTCCTCCACGATTTCGACTACGAGATCCACCCGACGCTGGACAAGCATCCGCAGGACGGGGCGGCGATCCTCCGGGAAGAGGGCTATCCGGAGGAAGTGATCGAGGCCGTGCTGTCACACGCAGAGCATCTGGAGATGCCGCGGGACACGCAGTTGAAGAAGACGCTCTTCGCCTGCGACGAGCTATCGGGGTTCGTGCACGCGTGCGGGCTCGTACGGCCGACGGGCATCGCCGGGCTCGAGCCCAAGTCCGTGAAGAAGAAGCTGAAGACACCGTCGTTCGCGGCCGGTGTTCATCGCGACGAGGTGTATGCGGGCGCCGAAGGACTGGGGCTCGAGCTCGACGAGCACATCCGCAACGTCATCGAGGCGCTGCAGCCGATCGCGCCGGAGCTTGGCCTGCGCACCGCGAACACCGCGGACGCGTCATGACGCCGCAGTTCGACTTCCTCGGAGTCCCCGTGAGCGACATGGCGCGGTCGGTCGCGTTCTACCGGCTGCTCGGGCTCGAGTTTCCGGAAGGGGCGGAGAACGAGGCGCACGTCGAGGCGCCGCTGCCGGGCGGCATGCGCTACGCGCTCGACGCGGAGGACGTCATCCGCTCGTTCGATCCGGACTGGAAGCGGCCGACCGACGGTCACGCCGGCGGCGGCGCGTTTCGCTGCGACTCGCCGGACGACGTCGATCAGGTCTATCGCGAGTTACTGGCAGCGGGCGGATCCGCCCACAAGGAGCCGTGGGATGCATTCTGGGGCCAGCGCTATGCTCAGGTCAAAGACCCGGACGGGACCGTGATCGACCTGTACGCGGCGTCGCCCGACAGTTAGCGCTCGGTGCCGTCAGGCGCCGAGCGCAGCGACGAGACGGTCGATGTCCCCGCCGCTCGTCCACCAGCCACACGACGCGCGGAGCCACCCGGTCCCCGGCAGGTCGCGCACGATCACTCCGGCGTCGTAGAGCCGCGCGGCTTCCGTTGCAGCGTCGCCCGTCGGAACGAACGAGACGAGTGTGCTCTCGCCCCCTTCCGCGACGAGCTCGAAGCGCTCACGCAACGCACTGCGACAGACCTCCGCCACGTCGGCAGCGCGCTCGAAGCGCCACTCGGGGGCAGCGGCGAGCGCCGCCTCCAGACCCGCGAGGCTGGGCGTGGCCAGCCAGCCGGAATCGAATCGCGCCGCGCCCTCGGCCGGCACGAAGGTTCCGTCTGGCTCCAGCGACTTCTGGGAGAAGCCACTCGGGATGCCGACGCCGAGACGTTCCGGATCGCGTACGTACAACGCGCCGAGCGGTTCCGGTCCGCACAGCCATTTCTGACACGAGACCGTGTAGTAGTCGAGCTCACCGACGTCGACCGGGATCGCGCCGACGGACTGCGCACCGTCCACGAGCACCGGCAGACCGCTCTGGTGCTTGAGCTCGTGCACCGACATCATCTGCCCGGTCGTCCAAAGCACGTGCGACAGCGCGAGCAGCCGCGTGCGCGGCGTGATGCACGTCAGGATCGCCTCCAATGCATTCGCCGTCGGCCGCGCCGCCACCTCGGCAACTCGCACGCGCACGCCCGAAACGTGCAGTGGCAACAGCAAGCCGGGATGCTCGGAGTCCGTGGTCACGACTTCGTCGTCCGGCCCGAGCTCCAACCCGGACAGGACGATGTTGCAGCCGTCGGTCGTCGAGCTCGTGAGCGCCACTTGCCCAGGCGATGTGCCGACGAGTGCCGCAATCTGCCCCCGCACGCGGGCACGTAGCTCGAGCGTGCTCATGAACCAGTCGTGACCGCCTCGCCCCTGCTCCTGGTCAAAGCGCAGACGATCTTCCATCGCGGCCAGCGTCGGCCGCGAGAGCGGGCCCAGGGTCCCGGTGTTGAGGTACGCGAACCGCTCCAGAACGGGGAACAGCGCGCGAGCCTCGTCGAAGGTCAAGCGACTTCTCGTTCGACCGGTGCGTGATCCGACAGTAAACGCCCCTCGTGCCGACGTCGTTCTTCAGGCCAACGCAGGGGCGGCGATGCATCCAGACCTCGAACGACGATGTGGTCGATTCCGGTCGGTGTCGGGCCGGTGAACGCCCACTCTGCCGCGGTCAGCTCCGCCAGTGTCCGCGAGTTGGCGACCCTGAGGTTGAAGTCGCCGCAGAGAAGAACCGGCTCACCCGGCTTCGCCATCCCGTCGACGAATACCGCTGCCCGCAGCAGCTCGGAATCCGGGACGCGCTTGTCCGCAAAGGCGGTCGCATGCAGGTTCCCGATGATCATCGTCTCGTCTCCGCGCTCGACACGCACCGCGTGACAGACACGTCGCTCCCTTCCCCAGGCCAACCGCTCGACGACGTCGAGTCCAAGTCGCCGCGCCTGTGCACGGCGGAAGCGGAACGGGTTCAGGATCACATGTCGATGTTCTTGGATTTGCAAGTCCGGCGTGAGCAAGATCGCGTTCGCCTGCCCGGTGAACGCGGAGCGGAGCAATCCGTGGTGGACCTCGGTGAGCACGCGGCCGAGCTCAGGAGTCGAGGGAAAGGGTCCAAGGGTCGGGTGCTGTGCAACCGCCCCGATCGCGGGCATTCTGCTCCAGTCGTCCAGCAGCCCGAGCGCCCAGACGGGCACCTCTTGCAAGCAGACCACAGCGGGACGGTCGGCAGTCGCGAGCCGAACCATCTCGCTGAGGAACGCCTTTCGGCCCGGCGGCTGCGTGTTCCCGTGAAAGAGGTTCCAGGTCCGGACAAGCAGGCGTTCTACTGTACTGCCGATGCGTGTCGTGATCTCGGACCCTCCCGCCTTCACGCCGGCGTACGACCACGAGCTCGCCGCCGCGCTTGCCCGCCACGCGATCGACGTCGAGCTCGTCACGTCTCGGTTCCGCTTCGGCGACACGCCCGCACCGGTTGGCTACCGGCGCAGCGAGCCGTTCTACCCGGTCTCGTCGAGGCTCTTCAGACGCTCACGCTTGCGCATCCCGCTCAAGGTGGCCGAGCACCTGCCGGGCATGGCGGCGTTGCTGCTTCACCGGCCAGACGTCCTGCACCTGCAATGGCTGGCGGCGCCCCACCTGGATCGGGTCTTGCTGCGGCCCCGCGTGCCGACGGTCTTCACAGCACACGATCTCCTGCCGCGGCGGACGGCGAGAAAGCAGGGGCTCTGGAGAGAGCTTCTCTCTCGCTTCGACCGCGTCGTCGTCCACAGCGAGCGTGGCCGCGAGAGTCTCGCCGAGCTCGGTGCCGACGCGATGGTCATTCCGCATCCTGTTTTCCCGAGCGATCCCGAACGTGCCGACGACGGGCGCACGCTGCTCTCTCTCGGCACGATCCGACCGTACAAGGGGATCGGAGACGCGATCGCAGCTACGAAACAGATCCCCGGGGCACGCTTGCTCGTTGCAGGCGATCCAGTCGAGTCCGTGAACGGCTACCGAGCCGACGCCGGCAACTTGGCCGAGTGGCGGCTCGGCTACCTGTCGCAGGCCGAGCTCGAGCATGCGCTGGGCGAGTCGACCGTCGCACTCTTTCCCTATCGACCCGAGCTCGACCAGAGCGGCACGCTCATGCAGGCGCTCGGGGCCGGAGTGCCCGCGGTGGTATACGACGTCGGCGGGCTTGCGGAGCCGATCGAGAAGTTCGGCGCAGGACGAGTCGTGCCGGCCGGTAACGTCGAAGCCCTTGCGGCCGCCGCGCGTGAGCTGCTCGACGATGACGCGGCGCTCGAGCGCGCGCGAGAAGGTGCGCGCAAGGCACGAGACACGCTGACCTGGGACGCCGCCGCCGCCGCGCACATCCGGCTCTACGAGGAGCTCCTGTGAGGGTCAGGCGCGCACGCTTCTCGGAGTTGATCGATCGGCAGCTCGACATCTTCGAGCGGGAGCAACGGGGGCTCATCGAAGACTGTGTCGCGGCCGAGCAGGCGTACAACCAGGCGCCCCGCGACGAGGCCGAGGAGCGCTACGGGGACTACGTCGACCTCGTCGAGACCGGTACGGAAGCTCTGGCGGACCTCCGCGACAACTTCGCAACCACGCTCGAGGAGGATGCGTCCGACGAGTACGAGCGAGCCTTCAATCAGGCCGTGCTCCGGCGCTTTAGGCGCTTCGCTCTCGAGATCGAGGACCGCTGATGGCGCGGATCGAGGACTACGGAATGATCGGCGATCTCCAGACCGCGGCGCTCGTGGGACGCGACGGCTCGATCGACTGGGCGTGCTTCCCGCGCTTCGACTCCGGCTCCTGCTTCGCAGCACTTCTCGGCACGCCGGAGCATGGACGGTGGCTCGTCGCACCGCGAACGGATGCGTGGGAGGGCAAGCGCCGCTATCGCCCGTGCACGCTCGTGCTGGAGACGGAATGGGAAACGGACACCGGCGCCGTACGCGTCATCGACTTCATGCCGCCGCGCGGGAAAGCGCCGGACATCGTGCGCATCGTCGAAGGATTGCACGGTCACGTCGAGATGTTCTCGGAACTCGTGATCCGCTACGACTATGGCGGCACGATCCCGTGGGTCAGGCGGACGGCAGACGGCCGCATCGCAGTCGCCGGGCCGGACGCGTTGTGCTTCCGCACGCCGGTCGAGCATCGCGGCGAGAACCTCCGTACGCTCGGCGAGTTCACGGTCAAAAAAGGCGACCGCGTCCCACTCACGCTCACCTGGTACCCGTCGAATGAGCGGCCGCCGCGGGCGATCGACGCGGAACACGCTCTGAACGAAACAGTCGAGTTCTGGGAGGACTGGGCGAACCTCTGTGGCTATGCCGGCAAATGGAAGGCTGATGTCCAGGCGTCGCTCGTCGTCCTGAAAGGCCTCACCTATGCCCCGACCGGCGGAATCGTGGCGGCGCCGACGACGTCGCTGCCGGAGAAGATCGGCGGGGAGCGGAACTGGGACTACCGCTACTGCTGGCTCCGGGATGCGACGCTGACCCTGCTGGCATTCCTCAATGCGGGGTATCTCGACGAGGCTCGCGCCTGGCGGGTCTGGCTGCTCCGTGCTGCTGCAGGTGACCCGTCGGCGCTGCAGATCATGTACGGGGTCGGGGGCGAGCGGCGGCTGTTCGAGCTCACGCTCGACTGGCTGCCCGGCTACGAGGGCTCGAAGCCCGTGCGCGTGGGCAACGCGGCGGCCGGGCAGTTCCAGCTCGACGTGTACGGAGAGGTGCTCGACGCGCTCCATCAGGGTCGTGTCCACAAGCTGGAAGTATCGAAGGAGGCGTGGGCGCTCCAGCGCCGGCTGCTCGGCTTCCTCGAGCACGCCTGGAAGGAGCCCGACGAAGGCATCTGGGAGGTCCGCGGCCCGCGCCGCCATTTCACGCACTCCAAGGTGATGGCCTGGGTTGCCTTTGACCGCGGCGTCCAGGCCGTCGAGCGCTTCGACCGCACCGGTCCCGTCGAGCGGTGGCGCGCGATCCGCGCCGAGATCCACCGTGAGGTCTGCGAGCAGGGTTACGACCCGGAGCTCAACTCCTTCACGCAGTTCTACGGCTCGAAGCGGCTGGACGCGAGCTTGCTGATGATCCCGCTCGTCGGTTTTCTCCCCGCCGACGATGCACGGATGGTCGGCACCGTTGCCGCGATCGAGCGTGAGCTCGTGCGCGACGGGCTGGTCTACCGCTACACGCACGACGAGGAAGCCCGAAGCGTCGACGGTTTGCCACCCGGCGAGGGCGCGTTTCTTCCGTGCACGTTCTGGCTCGCCGACAACCTCGCCTTGCAGGGTCGGCTCGACGAGGCCGAGGAGATCTTCGAGCGGCTCCTCGAGCTCCGGAACGACCTCGGGCTGCTCGCCGAGGAATGGGACCCGAACGCGCAGCGCCAGCTCGGCAACTATCCCCAGGCCTTCACGCATGTCGCGCTCGTCAACACGGCGTTCAACCTCACTCGACAGGAACGGCGCTCTCCAATGGAGCAGCGCGCTCCGCACGAGCAGCCCGCGGCGTATAGAGCTGACTAGCGGTGACCGAAGTGGTGAGCGCCGGGAAGGCTGGCGCCGACCTCGGTCTCCTGCGACACCTTGCGCGCGAGCGGACCCAAGGTCTCGAGTGAGCGGACGAGCACGTTCTGGTTGCGCTCGATCCGCTCGAAGCGGCCGCGCGCAAGGATGAGCGGTTCGCCGCGCACGATTGCGCGGTG
>DASWGR010000150.1:0-3030 GCA_036393535.1 Gaiellaceae bacterium
CCAGCGCTGGCGCGAGGCGCGCGCCGATCTCGATGACGCCCTTGAAGACAGCGATCTGCGCGAGCTCGTGGCGGAGCTCCAGGAACGGCTGGCCTCACTCGAGGAGGAGCTGAAGGTCGCGCTCGTCGAGACCGACCCCGCGGACAGCAAAGACGTGATCATCGAGATCCGTCAGGGCGTCGGCGGGGACGAGGCCGCTCTGTGGGCCGCCGACCTCCACCGCGCCTTGACCCGCTACGCAGAGCGTCGCGGCTTCACCGTCGAACACCTCGGGTCGAGCCCGAACGAAGCCGGCGGTTTCAAGGAGATCACTTTCGGGATCAAGGGAGACGGTGCCTACTCGGTTTTCAAGTGGGAGGGTGGCACGCATCGCGTCCAGCGTGTGCCAGACACGGAGTCGCAGGGGCGCGTCCACACGTCGACGGCCACCGTCGCGGTCATGCCCGAGGCCGAGGAGGTCGAGGTCGAGGTCGATCCGAACGACCTGAAGATCGACGTCTACCGCTCGACGGGCCCCGGCGGCCAGAGCGTGAACACGACGGACTCGGCGGTCCGCATCACCCATCTTCCGACCGGCCTCGTCGTGGCGATGCAGGACGAGAAGAGCCAGTTGCAGAACCGGCAGAAGGCACTGCGCGTGCTGCGCGCGCGCCTCTACGAGCACGAGCGCGAGAAGCAGCGCGCCGAGCTCGACGCGACCCGGCGTTCGCAGATCGGCTCCGGCGAGCGCGCGGAGAAGATCCGCACGTACAACTATCCCGAGAACCGCATCACCGACCATCGGATCAAGCTCACCGTGCATCAGCTCGACAAGATCCTGCAGGGTGAGCTCGACGAGTTCACCGAAGCGCTCGGCGCGGAAGAGCGCCGGCGCGCGCTCGAGCAGTGACGGTCTCGGAAGCCCTGCGCGTCGCAGAGCAGCGGCTCGCGGAGGCAGGTATCGACACGCCACGCGTCGACGCGGAGTTGCTCCTCGCGCACGTCCTCGGAACCTCGCGCACGGGCGTGCACGAGCGGCGCAACCAGGACGTCCCCCACGAGTTCGACACGCTGCTAGAACGTCGCAGGCAGCGCGAGCCGCTGGCGTATGTGTTGGGGGAGTGGGGTTTCCGGAGGCTGGTGCTGAACACAGACGCGCGTGCGCTCGTCCCACGCCCGGAGACGGAGATCGTCGTGGAGCGCTGCCTCGCCCTGCTCTGTGACGAGCCCGAGCCGCGCGTGCTCGACCTCGGCACGGGCTCGGGCGCGATCGCGCTTGCGATCGCGGACGAGCGGCCCGACGCCCATGTGGTTGCGGTCGATTCCTCGCCGGAGGCGGTCGCGCTCGCCCGCGAGAACGCGGAGCGGCTCGACCTGCAGATCGAAATTCGAGAAGGCGACCTGGAGGCCGCGGCCGAAGGCTGGGATCTCGTCGTCTCGAACCCGCCGTACGTCCCTGCCGACGAGTGGGAGTCGCTGCAACCGGAGATCCGCGACTGGGAGCCGCGCAACGCCCTCGTCGGCGAGGGCATCCACGTGGAGATCGCCCGGCTTGCGAGCACACGGCTACTCGTGTTCGAGGTCGGAGACGGCCAGGCGGATCATGTCGCCGACGCACTCGCGGCCCTCGGCTACGCCGACATTACGATCACGCCGGACCTGGCCGAGGAGGACCGCGTGGTCGAGGGACGACGATGAACGATGCCGTGGAAGCCCTACGCGAAGGCAAGCCCGTCGTCTTGCCGTTCGACACGGTGTACGGGCTCGCAGCGGATCCCACCCAGGAGGAGCCCACCCAGCGCCTCTACGAATTGAAGGGCAGAGACCTGACGGAGCCGAGCGCGCTCGTAGCCCGCGACCTCGATTTCCTCTTGAAGTGTGTCCCCGAACTCAGAGGCCGAGCGGCCTCGCTGGCGCGGCTGCTGCTGCCCGGCCCCGTCACGCTCATCCTTCCGAATCCCGCCCGACGCTTCCGCTGGCTCACGGGCACGAATCCTGAAGCGATCGGCGTTCGGGTTCCCGACTTCGACGGCCCTGGCGCCGAGGTCCTCGAACGCGTGGGCGCCGTCGTCGCAACCAGCGCGAACCACCCCGGCGGACGCGACCCGAAGCGGCTCGACGAGGTTCCCGACGACATTCGGGCGGGCGCAGCCGCCCTGGTCGACGGCGGCGAGCTGCCCGGCAGCCCGTCCACTGTGATCGATCTGACCGGCGGGAAGCCGCGGATTCTTCGCGACGGAGCGCTGCCTGCCGAGGAAGCTCTGCGCCGACTGGACGCGGCAGTACGATCAGGTTGACCCCGGGAGAGGAGAGTTCATGGCCGTCGCGCAGCAGACCTTTCAGCAGCTGACTACTGCCGGGCTCGACCAGCTCGACCCGGAGATCGCAGAGCTGCTGGGCCGCGAGGTCGAGCGCCAGCGGAACCAGATCGAGCTCATCGCCTCGGAGAACTTCACCTGGCCGGCGATCATGGAGGCGATCGGGTCGACGCCGACCAACAAGTACGCGGAGGGCTACCCGGGCAAGCGGTACTACGGCGGCTGCGAGGTCGTCGACGAGATCGAGCAGCTCGCGATCGACCGCGCGAAGGAGCTCTTCGGCGCCGACCATGCGAATGTCCAACCCCACGCAGGCGCGCAGACGAACATGGCGGTCTACATGGCTGCGCTCCAGCCGGGTGACACCATCCTTTCGCTCGAGCTCGCTCACGGCGGCCACCTGACGCACGGCCTCAAGGTCAACTTCTCCGGCCGGCTGTACACGATCGCCCACTACGGCGTCTCGCGCGAGACGAACGTCGTCGGCTACGACGAGGTGCTGGAGAAGGCGAGGCAGGCTCGGCCGAAGCTGATCGTCTGCGGCGGCTCCGCGTATCCGCGCACGGTCGACACGGCGAAGTTCCGCGAGATCGCAGATGAGGTCGGCGCTCTCCTACTGTGCGATATGGCACATTTTGCCGGGCTGGTCGCGGCGGGCCTGCACCCGAACCCGATGGAGCACTGCGACTTCGTCACCTCGACGACGCACAAGACGCTCGCCGGCCCGCGCTCG
>DASWGR010000151.1:0-4613 GCA_036393535.1 Gaiellaceae bacterium
ACCGGCGGCGGCGGCGAGGCGAGCATCCATTCCTTTCGCGAGGAACGACGCGATCACACCGGTGAGCACGTCGCCTGTTCCCGCCGTTGCCAACGCGGGCGTGCCCGTGTCGCACACCAGCACGCCCTCGCCGGGCGCAGCGACGAGCGTGCCCGGGCCTTTGAGCAGGACGACACAGCCGTAGCGGTCCACCGCGCGCCGCACGGCCTCGAGGCGATGAGCGTCCACCCAAGTCGATTCCTCGCCGAGCAGGCGCCCGAGCTCGCCTGCGTGCGGAGTAAGTACGCGCGGTGCGGGCCAGTCGGCCGCCTCGAGCTCGAAGAGAGCGTCCGCATCGACGACCGCCGGCAGGGCCAGCTCCCCGAGCAGCCGCCATACGAGTGCGCGCTCCTCGTCGCCACGACCCAACCCCGGCCCGACGGCGAACGCCGTTGCCCGCTCCGCGAGCTCATCCACCCGTTCGCGCGGCGCCTTCACGGCCTCGACCAGCAGCGCCTCGATGACCGGCAGCGAAGCTTCTGGCACTGCGACCGCGACGTAGCCGGCATCGGCGCGGAAAGCCGCTTCGGCGGCCAGGCAAACCGCGCCTGTCATCCCCGGCGACCCGCCGACGACCAGTACGGATCCCGTGGTGTATTTGGTGTCGCCCTCGCTCCTGCGCGGCACGAGCCGAAGGATCTCCTCGGTCGCGAGGCGATGCTCGGTGTCCACCCGCTCGAGCCCGATGTCCGCCACCTCGACCTCGCCGGCATGGAAGCGACCCGGCGCGACGACGAGCCCGACCTTGCGGCCGTGCATGGTCACGGTGGCGTCCGCGCGCACGGCGGCGCCCGGAACCTCGCCCGTCGACGCGTCGACGCCGGACGGGATATCCACCGCAACGACGGGAACGGCCGTGCCGTTGATGCGCGCGATCAGCGCTGCTGCATCCGGGCGCGGCTCGCCGTGGAACCCGGTCCCGAACAACGCATCGATGACGACGTCGGGATCGCCGTCGAGCTCCATGCTTGTCTCACGTCCCGATTCCGCAAGGACCCGGAGCGCGATTCTCCCGTCGCCGCCGTTTGCGCCCTCGCCGCAGACGGCTGCGATCCGGTGTGCTTCGGGATACCGGCGCAGGACAGCGTCTGCTACGGCACGCCCCGCCCGCTCCATCAATGCCTCGACGTCGTGGCCCTGCTCGGCGACGCGCATCGCGTCCGCCGTGTAGAGCGGCTCGAACATCAGCCGTCGTCCACCACGGCGACGGCGTTCGCGAGTTCGCGGGAGTGCGTCATCGACAGGTCGATCGAACCTGCACCGACGCGTTCCGCCCAGGCAGCGACTCGGCCGCGGAGGCGCACGGAGGGCTTCGGCCGCCCAGCGATCTCGATGTCACGCCAGGCGAACGCGCGCGCGACGCCGAACCCGAGCGCTTTCCCTACGGCTTCCTTGCCGGCGAATCTGCCGGCGAAGCTCTGGGCCGGATTCGGCCGCGAATCGCAATACGCGCGCTCCGCCTTCGTGAAGCAACGCTCGCGGAAGCGTGGATAGCGCTCGAGCGCGCGGCGCACGCGCTCGATCTCGATCAGGTCGACACCAACTACTGTCACAAATGTTCCTCGAGCCAGTCCGGCAGCTGTGCGATCGACGAGATGATTCCGTCGGGCTTGGCCCGGTTCACTTCCACGGCGTCCGGTCTGAACTTCCCCGTGCGGACGAGGATGGTCTTGAGGCCGTGCGCCTGCCCGCCGCCGATGTCGGCCTCGATGTCGTCTCCCACCATCCAGGTGAGACTCGGCTCGGCGTCGAGCGCCGTCAGGGCTGCCTCGAAGTAGGCGGTCGACGGCTTCCCGAGCACGATTGCCTCCGTGTCTGCGGCGTACTCGAGCCCGGCGACGAACGCGCCGGCGTCGAGAAGGGGTCCGTGCTTCGTCTGCCACCACCGGTTCTTGTGTAGCGAGTAAAGCTGTGCGCCGGCTTCGAGTTCGTGGAATGCGCGCGCCAGATTCATGTAACTGAAGACGAGATTGGTCTCCGGTGTTTCGTCGGCGCCGCCGATGAGGACCGCCTCCGCGTCCTCGCCGACGAGCTCGATCCCTTCGAGCTCGCCCACGATCGCGTGCATGGTCAGCGCGAGGACCCGGCGCCCGGCCAGGGTCTGCGCTGCTGCGAGCGGCGTCGTCTGCAGCTCCTCGTCGTCGAGCTCGATCCCCATCGCACGCAGGTCCTCGGCGAGCGCCGCACGGCCCTTTGTCGTGCCGTTCGTGACGAAGCGGATCCTGTGCCCGTCGGCACGAAGCCGCCGGACGGCTTCGGCCCCGCCGGCGATTGGTTCGCCCGAGACGTGGAAGACTCCGTCGACGTCCAGCAGAATTGCGGCCATGGACGGCGAGTCTATTCGCGTGACCCGTTCCGTCGTTCTGCCGCGCGCTGAGATCCAGCTCCGCTTCTCGCGTTCGAGTGGGCCGGGCGGACAGCACGCACAGAAGTCCGAAACGCGCGTCGAAGCAGTCTTCGACGTGGAGGCCTCGACCGCGCTCACCGACAATCAGAAGCGGCGAGTCGTCGCGCGCGCAGGGCCCATGTTGCGCGCCCTGGCGCAGGACGAGCGGAGCCAGCTCCGGAACCGCGAGCTTGCAGTCGAGCGGCTCGTCGAACAGCTCCGCCGGGCGCTCCGGGTAGAGCGGCGGCGGGTGCCGACGAAGCCGACGGAGGCCTCCCGCCGGCGCCGGCTCGAGGACAAGCAGCGGCGCTCCCGGACGAAACGGCTCCGCCGCGACCTCGGCGACTGACGCCCGCCCGTATCCATTCGGACCGGCCTCGCGTTTACTACTTGAAAATAATGGCGCCGATCTCCGTCACCCTAGCTAGGCGGGACCCGCCGGCTGCCGTCGTCACCCTCGTTGGGGAGCACGACGCGTACTCGGCTGACCGGCTCGAGAGCGAGCTCGCGATCCTCCTCGACGAGGGCCGGCGGATCGTCGTCGACCTTCGCGACACCGTGTTCATCGACTCGACGACGTTGAGCGTCCTGCTCGGTGCTCGATTGCGCGCCGAGAAATCGTCCCTTGGCTTTGCCCTCCTGCTTCCGGACCTGGAGTACACCCAGGTACATCAGATCCTGGATCTGACCGGTCTCGCCCCGACCTTTGCGATCTTCGAGCAACTCGACGCCGCGCTCGCGGCGGTTCGCTCGGGCCGCGTCGACGACCACCCCGTCAAAGCCGCGTAACTACGCCGTCCGACCGGCTGCGTACCTTCCGTCCGCGATGGACCACGACCCGCTTCGGCGTGGCTTTGCCGAATTCGTCGGCGCCTTCGCGCTCATCTTCGTCGGCGCGGGCTCGGTCCTCACGATAGCCAAAGCTCTCGCACCGGCACTGACCAGCGCGCCGGCCATCGACGTCTACGGCGGGCTGACTCTCGTCGGCATCGCCCTGGCCAATGGGCTCGCGATCGCCGTGATGGTCTCGGCAGTCGGACACATCTCCGGTGGTCACTTCAACCCCGCCGTCACGCTCGGGTTCCTCGTCACCCGCCGCATCGCACCGTCACTCGCGGTCGTCTACTGGAGCATGCAGTTCGCCGGGGCTGCCGCGGCCGCGGCCTTGCTGCGCTGGTTCTATCCCGAGGCGACTCGGCGGCTCACGAATCTGGGTGCTCCCGGACTCTCGAGCGGCGTGAGCGTCTGGCAAGGGCTCGTGATCGAGATGGTGCTGACGTTCTTCCTCGTCTGGGTGATCTTCGCCACCGCCGCCGATCCGGGCGGCACCTTCAAGTCGATCGCAGGGCTCGCGATCGGCCTGACAATCACCATGGACGTCTTGGTGGGCGGCCAAATGACCGGCGCCGCGATGAATCCGGCCCGCGCGTTCGGGCCGGAGTTGCTGTCACGCCACTGGACCGACGCGTGGGTCTGGTACGCAGGCCCGTTCGTCGGCGGAAGCTTGGCCGCCCTCGTCTACGACACGCTCTACCTGCGCACCCGGCGACCGCTCTCGCCGGTCGGCACGCCCGAGACCGGCGTGATCGAGCCACGGCCCGGCGACACCGCCCTCTCCTAGTACCCGCTATTCGACCGTGACGGTCTTGGCCAGGTTGCGCGGTTGGTCGACGTTCAGCCCGCGCAGTCGTGCGATGCGGTAAGCGAGCAACTGCAGCGGCAACACGGCGAGCACCGCCTGCAGGAATGCCGGCGTGCGCGGGACATAGATGACGTCGTCTGCGTGGTGCTGGATGTCCTCGTTCCCGTCGGTCGCGATCGCGATCACCTGCGCGCCGCGCGCCCTGACCTCCTGGATGTTCGAGACAACCTTGTCGTAGACCACCTTCTGATCGGTGGCGATGCAGACGACCGGCGTGTCCGAGTCGAGGAGGGCAATCGGGCCGTGCTTCATCTCACCGGCCGAATACGCCTCGGTGGGGATGTAGGAGATCTCCTTCAGCTTCAGCGCGCCCTCGAGGGCAACCGGCAACCCGATGTGGCGTCCGAGATAGAGAAAGAACGGCTTGTTGTAGTGCCGTTGCGCGATCTCCTCGATCGGATGGTCGGCGTCCAGGAACTGCTCCATCTTCTCGGGCAGGTCGAAGAGCTCCTCGAGGATGAACTCGATTTCTTCGGCAGGCAGTGT
>DASWGR010000152.1:0-1900 GCA_036393535.1 Gaiellaceae bacterium
GCCCGTGACTGGCATCCGGACGTCGCCAACGCCCCTGATGCCGAGGTGCGGTTCCGCGAGCTCGCCGAGGCTTACGCGGTTCTCTCCAAGCGGGAGGCGCGGCTGTTATACGACCGCTACGGCTACCGAGGTCGCGGGAACCAGGGCTTCGACGAGGCGCTCTGGGAGGCCCGCCCGGCCGTGGCGGCGCGGGGCGAGAACATTCACGTGGGGATCGAGCTGCGGAGCATCGAGGCGGCCGAAGGGACGCGCCGGCTGGTGCACTACGAAGCCGTCGTGCGCTGCAAGGCGTGCATGGGCCGCGGCTCGGTCGGCCTGCCCGATCCGGAGTGTGAGTACTGCGGCGGCACGGGGCGCAAGCGCACAGTCTCGAACCTGGAAGTCGCCAACCTGCTGCAGATCGAGCCCTGTCCGGCGTGCATCGCCGAGCCCTGCTCGCAGTGTGGAGGAGAGGGGACCGTTTCGGCCGAGCGGCGGATCCGTCTCCTGGTGCCCCCGGGCGTACAGGACGGCGCGCAGCTCCGCGTCAGCGGCGACGGCAACGACGCTGGTGCGGGCTCCATCCCCGGCGACCTGCTCGTGCGGGTCAAAGTCATACCGCCGCCGCGCGATCCGCGCTTCGTGCGCTACACGGCGTTCGTGCTTCTCATCCTCGCAATCGCGACGCTCGTGCTCTACGTGTCTCGCTGAGCCCCGCTCAGTCGAGGGATTTTCGCCACAAATCCGCGTTTTGGCGCTAGGCTTTGCCTGGAACGGTGCGTGCTGCGGCCGCCGCTCTACCCCGTGATGGAGACGCCGCAGCTCTACCAAGATCTTTGGCCCGGCAGCCGACGCCGGATCCTCGTCGTGGACGACGACCCCACGTTACGCCTGCTGCTCCGCGTGACACTCGCCGCGGACGAGTTCGAGATCGAGGAAGTGGCGTCGGCCGAAGAGGCGCGCGAGGTGGCCCGATTCTGGCGGCCGGCCGTCGTGCTCCTCGACGTGCAGCTCCCGGGACTCGACGGGCTTTCGTTCTGCCGGCAGCTCACAGCGGGACGCGACGATCCACCGGCCGTCATCCTGCTAACCGGAACAGCAACCCCTGCGGCAGAGGCGCAGAAGGTCGGGGCGCGCGCCATCCTGCACAAGCCGTTCAGTCCGCTGGATCTGATCGCGCTGATCGACGGGCTCGAAGAGACGCCGACCGAGCGTCTCGTCTCACTCAGCGAAGGCGACGCCGAGCAACTCTTGGTCTACGCACGCGACCTGAGCCGCATCGTCGAGCTCGAGCGTTCGCAGAGGCGGCTGCTGCAGCACGCCTACCGCCAGACCGTCGCCGCCCTCGCAGACGCGCTCGAGGCGAAGGATCCCGGAACGGGTCTCCACGCGCAACGCGTCCAGCACTACGCGGTCGCCCTCACTGAAATGGTCGAGCCTCGCCTGCTCGACGATGCGAGCCTCGAGTATGGGTTTCTCCTCCACGACGTCGGCAAGATCGGCGTCGGCGATCAGATCCTCAACAAGCGCGGGCCCCTGAATGCCGCCGAGCGCGGCCTGATCGAGTTGCATCCCGCGATCGGCGTCGAGATCCTGTCCGGCGTCGGGCTGCTCGAGGGCGAAGGGATTGGGGTGGTGGGGTCGCATCACGAACGCTGGGACGGCGGCGGTTATCCAGCCGGCCTGGCGGGCGATCGCATTCCGCTCGGCGCGCGCATCTTCGCCCTAGCCGATGCGCTCGACGCGATGACGAGCGACCGTCCGTATCGAGCGGCACTCACGTGGGAGAAGGCGACCGACGAGATTCTCTCGCATGACGGCTCCCAGTTCGACCCGAAAGTCGTCCGAGCGTTCTGCACGCGCGAGCGACAGCTTCACCGCATCTACGAGGAGTTTTCGGTCGTCGCTGCCTGAACGGCGA
>DASWGR010000153.1:0-2567 GCA_036393535.1 Gaiellaceae bacterium
CTTGTAACGGCTCCGTGCAGCTTCTGCTCGGCGTCATCCGCAGTGTCGGTCTCGAGGATTCCCGCCTCCGCCTTGACGATCTCGCCGAGCGCCCAGAACGTCACACTCTCGCCGTAGGGAAGGCAGCGGCCCTGGCGCCACGTAATCAGTTCGGGCTCTCGATCCACAACCTGCGAGAGCTCGCTGATAAGTCGCGATTTGCCGATTCCGGGAACGCCGACGAGCGTCACGAGCTGGGCCGAGCGCTCTTCGCGGACGCGGCCGAGGATCGAACGCAGAAGATCGAGCTCGCGCTCGCGCCCGACGAGCGGCGTCCTCGCGCGTTCGGCGACGTCGACTCCGAAGCGCGACACCGCCTCAATCGCTTCCCAAGCCCGTACCGGTTCGGCCTTGCCCTTCGCCTGCACGTGCCGAGCATCGCGATATTGGATCTCATCACGCGTCGCGCGATACGTCGTCTCGCCGACGAGCACGCCGTTCGCCGGCGCTGCCGTCTGCATTCGCGCGGCTGTGTTGACGACGTCGCCGGCAACCATCGCCTCGCCCTCGGCCGGCCGCGCACCGACGTTGACGAGCGCCTCGCCGGTGTTGACTGCGATCCGCATCTGCAGCTCCGGTTGCTCCGCGATCCAGTCGCGGATCGCGAGCGCCGCACGCACCGCGCGCTCCGGATCGTCCTCGTGCGCGACCGGCGCGCCGAAAACGGCCATCACCGCGTCGCCGATGAACTTCTCGACGGTCCCCCCATGCCGCTCGAGCTCCGCGCGCACCCGGGCGTGGTAAGGCGAAAGCACTCCCCGGACGTCCTCCGGATCGAGCCGCTCCGCCTGCGCGGTGAATCCCACGAGATCGACGAACACGACGGTGACGGTCTTCCGTTCTTCGCCCAGCGCGCGCTCATCGCCCTCGAGCGGACTCGCGCACGCATTGCAGAATCGAGCGCCGTCCGGGTTCTGCTGACCACAACTCGGGCACGTCAACATTGCCAAAGCGTACGACCCGCCGGTCCTTTGGTCACCTTCCGACGCAGACGGTCATCCGCAGCAGTGACTACATGGAGCCCTTATGGAGCCCAGCGGGGGCAACCAATCGCAATCAGCGGCGACAACGCGAGCAAACCGCAGAAACAAGCCCAATCCGTTGCTACTGGCTGCCACCGGTTGCCCCAGACGTTCCATGGTAAGGAGGGGGTCTCCGGTTCGAGTCCGGAAGAGGGCTTCCACGATAGCCCGCAAACGCGGGGCTTTTCCTCTGTCGTCGGCTCAGGTCGGGCGACCCATAGGCTCGTGCCGCCCGAAGGGGCCGGGGACGTCGCACGTTCGAGGCCCCTCAATCAGACGATCGCTGGCCGACTCCCTCCGCTTGGCGTTGATCGAAGCGGAAGGCTGGTCTCGTCGGCTTCGACCAGAGCTTTCGTTGTTGCTCGTCTGCCTTCCCGCGGGCACGGGTAGGCGCCACGGCTAGAAGACGTACGCGCAGCCGTCCCAGTACGCGTGCACGTGCTTACGGCGACGTCCCTTCGCCTCGATCACGAGCTCCTCGGGGTTGCCGAGGCTCTGGTCGAGGTAGAGCTCGATCCCATCGGCGTCGACGCGACGGAACGGCTTCTCGCGAGGCTCGCTCGACGTTTCGAGGAAGGTAAGCGAGCCGTGGCAGCAGCGCGATCTCTTCGCCCACACGTACAGCCGTCCCCCCTGCTCCTGGACGAGCCGGACCGCCTCGGGCGTAGCTTGCACATGCACGTGTGGGACGGTAACACCGTCGGATCTCAGTCGCCGCAAGCGGTCGTGAGAAACAAAGGACGGCCGAACTCGGCTTCGATGACGAGCAGGGAAACTCGGTCGTCGGCGAGTAGCTGCCGCCACACGACTGCCCGAAGCGCCCACAGCTCTTGCCATCGGTAAGTCGGCTCTGCAACGTGGCGGCGGCGATGAGCCGTGGCATTTCTATGAACCGTCGACGCTTGAACGTCGCCCGGTGGGGCAAGCTTTGGCGGACGACTACGGGAGGAGACAGTGCTTCTTGACGGACTCAAAGCGATCGTGACTGGCGCGGCAAGCGGGATCGGTAAGGCGCCGCCGAGCGGCTCGGTGTCGAGGGCGCGAGTGTCTGCGTCAATTACTTATGGAACAGCCTCTTCGATCGGATGGAAGAAGAGGTCTACTAATGCGTTTCTAGGCTCAGGGGCCGGTGCTGCCCGGCCCCTGAGACACCTTCGGCCGAGTGAATTTGGCTCAAATCCGCTCAGTCATCTGCCTTCGCGGTCACTTGCCGACCTTGACGATCGGGCAGTTGAGCCTGACTGAAGTCGAGCGCTCACTCAGCCCGCCCTTCTTTTCGAGCTGATTGACCTGCGTGTCGCTCTTGATCAAGACGGGCTTCGCACTCGCCTTCCAGGTCAGGATCGTCTCCTTCCACACCGGCGAGTAGTCCTTCTCCCCGGGCTCCGAGCCAAAGACCGCGAGTTGTCCGGCGGCCGCCTTGCCCTGGACGAGATAGATCTCGGGCGCCGAGTTCAACGGCACAGCCTTGAGCCCGGGCGCGTAGTTGATGTGCATCATCGTCGC
>DASWGR010000154.1:0-7407 GCA_036393535.1 Gaiellaceae bacterium
GGTGGCGTATTGAGATCTCGTCGCCGGTGCCGAGATTAACCGGATCGGCCCCGTCGTAGCGATCACCGGCGAGCGCAAGCCCTTCGACGCAGTCGTCGACGTAGAGGAACTCCCGTGTGGGTGAGCCGTCGCCCCAGAGCACGACCCGGTCGCGGCTCTCGAGCATCTTCCGGATCAGATCAGGGATCACGTGCGACGTCTTCAGGTCGAAGTTGTCGCGCGGCCCGTAGAGGTTCGCGGGCAGGAGGAAGATCGAGTCGAGTCCGTACTGCTCTCGATAGGACTGTGCGCCAACGAGGATGGCCTTCTTCGCCACGCCGTAGGGCGCGTTGGTCTCCTCGGGATAGCCGTTCCAGAGGTCGTCTTCGCGGAACGGCACGGGCGCGAACTTCGGGTACGCGCACACGGTGCCGGCGATGACGAGCTTGCCGAGCTCATGTTCGCGCGAGAGCTCCAGGACGTGGGCTCCCATCATCAGGTTCGCGTACCAGAACCGGCCCGGATTTACTCGGTTCGCCCCGATGCCGCCCACCTCGCCCGCCAGGTGGAACACCCGCTCGGGCCGGGCGTCCTTGAACAGGCGCTCGGCGTCCTCCCACTTCGTCAGGTCGTAGTCGGCGCGGCGCGCGACGTAGACGTCGTGACCGTCGGCCTCCAGGCGCTCGACGAGGTGCGAGCCGAGAAACCCGCCCCCGCCTGTGACGAGGTTCTTCATGCGGGAGCGCGCGTCTGCGACAGCCAGTCGACGCGGCCGATCCAGCGCGGCCGGTTCTCGGCAAACCACGCGATCGTCCGTGCGACGCCGTCCTCCCACGAGACGTGGGGCTCCCAGCCGGTCTCGCGGTTGAGCTTCTCGTAGCCCACACGCAGCGACATGACCTCGCTGGCTCCCGGCCGGAACCGCTCCGCAGTGGAAACGATCTCGCGCGCTTCCCAGTAGCCCTGCTCGCGCCCGACGCGGAGGATGAGCTCGGCCCAGTCGCGCATCGAGATGTTCTTGCCCTGTCCGTAGACGTAGAGGTCCCCCGGGATCCCGCGCGCGGCGACCGTCAGGTGGCCACGCACTCCGTCGGTGCAGAAGCAGAAGTCGCGCATCGGCTCGAGCTGGCCGAGCTCGACGGTTTCGCGGGTGAGCGCCTGCGTGATGATCGTCCCGGTGACGTAGCGCGGGTTCTGGCGCGGCCCGTAGTTGTTGAACATTCTCGTGACGACGCCCGGCAAGCCGAAGGCGTCGTGGTAGTTCATGGTCAGAAAGTCTGCGGCCACCTTCGAAGTCGCGTAGATCGACTTCGGATTGATCGGCGAACGTTCGTGGAGGATCAAACCGCCCTCCGCATCGAAGTCGTGATGGTGGGCGACCGACTCGTGCACGTTCCCGTACTCCTCCGACGTGCCGGCGGTGTCGAACTTCTCGAGCTCCAGGCCGTGGTCGACGATCGACTGGAGCAGGTTGAGCGTGCCGATCGTGTTCGCCGTCACCGTTTCGTACGGGCGGTGCCATGACTCGCCGACGTGCGCTTGCGCGCCGAGATGGAAGACGTATGGCTTGTCCGGCGCGTCGAGCAGCTCCCTGACGAGGTAGTCGATCGACGTCTTGTCCGTCAGATCGGCGAAGTGCACCTTGAGCTGCTCGCGCAGCGGGGCGATGTTGTTCAGCGCGCCGCTGGACGTTGCGCGAACAAACGCGTGCACATTTGCGTCGAGCTGGACGAGCGCGTCGGTGAGGTGCGATCCCATGAACCCGTCGGCTCCGGTGACGAGGCAGGTCCTGCCGCTGAAGAACTCGCCGAACTCCCGCCGCAGGTCAGCGACGGCATCGTCCGTCCAGGTGGAGTCATGTTGGTCTGCTTTCATGCAGCGGTGCCCGCCGACGAGCAGCCCAAGGGTAGCCCGGAGCGCGGCCGGAGCGCCGTTCGAAGCGGGGCCTTTACAGGTCTCTCATATGTGACCTTGAGCCTGGCCGCCGCCGTGGCGGGTGCCTTCCTGGCGCACAAGTTCGGGCGGAGTCGGGAAACCGACGGCTTCATGGCTGCCTACGGCGTCTACCTCGTGCTCGTGCTCGGGGCCCAGGCCTTCCGGATGGTCGTCGTTCCGGACTTGACCCGAGCCGAGGCTGAGGGGCGGCTCGGCTCGGAGTTCCGGGCCTACGCGCTCGCCTTTCTGGCGGTGGCCATCCCCGCCACAGTCCTCGCGTCGGTCTTCTCGCATTTCTTAGGCGAGCTGATCACCGGACGGCTTCCTGCGGAATCGGCGGCGGTTGCCGCCGATGCTCTGCCGTGGCTCGTGCCCGCGGCCTTCGCGCAGTTGATCGCCGCACTTGCCGCGAGTGCGCTCGCTGCGAAGGACAGCTATGTGCCCGCCGCGCTCGGCTTCGCACTCGGCGGCATCGGCGGTGTCGTCTTCTTCGTGCTGGCGGCGGACTCCCACGGCCTTGTCGCCCTTGCGTGGGGCCTGACGCTGAACGGCGCGATCGCGATCGGCCTGCCGATGATCGTGCTGCTCCTGCGGGGGAACAGGCTGCGGCTGCATCGAGGCGTTCCGCTCCGGCTCGGCTATCGGCTGTGGCGACTTCTCTACGGCGCGGCCGTGCCCGTCGCTCTGCAGGGCCTCTACGTGATCGCACTCCGTTTCGCGGCCGGGACCGGCGAAGGCAACGTCACGAGCCTGTCGTATGCGTACCTGCTCGCGGCGACGTTCGTCAGCGCGACGGCGTTCTCACTGTCGCTCATCTCCGCCGCCACGCTGACGCGGCGCGGTGTCGATGCCGAAAGCGCAGCGGAGCACGTCGTCCACTCCGCCTGGGTCTCGCTTGCATTCGTCGGCGCCGCCGCCGGACTCGTGGCGCTCGTCGGAGGGCGGATCGTCACTGCCGTGCTCGGCGACGCATTCTCGGGCAACGTCGGCGACGAGCTCGGGCGCCTCGTCGTGTTCCTCTCACCATGGATGGTTGCAAACGCCGCCTTCTTGATCACGTATCCGTTGGTGTTCGTGATGCACCGAACGCGGCTGCTGATCCCGCTGGCAGTCGCCGCTGTCGTGGTCGACATACCCATCTCGATTGCGGGCCGCGCACTGTGGGGCCTTACGGGTGTGACGGTGGCACTCGGGGTCTCGACGCTTGTCGCCGTGCTCGGGTTGATGGCCGCGCTTGCACCTCGGATGCTCGTTCTGACTGTGATGGGGCTCGGACGCCTATCGATCCTCGTCGGTGCGTCCACTGCGCTCGCGTTCGGGGGCGCATCGCTCCTGCTGGGCGCGGTGCCTGCGGCAGCGGCGGGCCTGGCGCTGTACGCGCTCCTGCTGGTGGCGATGCGCCAGCTCGGTCTCGCCCAGGCATGGCACTACGTGCGTGCCCTCCACTGAGTGACCTTGGAAAGGCAATAGTCGAGCAGCGGTGTGCGGCCTACGCTGAAGCGGCCAAGGTCTCCACCGGCCCGACGCGTGTCGAGCCATACTCGTCACACGATGGGCGGGTCGTCCAGCATCCCCGAACTTGATGACGAGGTACGTCGGCGTCTCGGGCGACGGTTCGGGAGCGCAATCGACGCGTGGTTCGACGAGCTGCCCCTCGTCCTGAATGAGCTTGCTGGGCGCTGGGGCATCGAGTGGGACACGGTCATCCAACGTGGGAGCATGTCGGTCGTGATCCGCTGCCGAACTGCGGATGGTAGTCCGGCCGTACTGAAAGCGAGTCCTGAGCGCGAGCGGATCGCGCATGAGTCGGTCGCGCTCGCAAGCTGGAAGACGAGTCATGTTCCCGCCGTGCTCGCCGCCGATGAGAGTGTCGGCGCGCTTCTGATCGAGGCAATCGAACCCGGCATTGCGCTCGATGAAGCAACGGTCTACCCCAGCATGGAGAGCCTGATCGACCTGATGACATCCCTACACGCCAACGGGGTTCCCGGTTCCTCGTATCGACCGGTCGCTTCTCACATCGCATACCTCTTCGACTCCGGCATGAAGAACTACGAGCGCAGGCCGGAACTCGTGGAAGTAGTCTCGCACGAGCTGTACGAGCGGGGACGTCAGCTAGCGATGAGACTCGCTGAAGATGATTCGTCGGCGGTTCTCCTCCATGGCGATCTGACGCCGGTGAATGTCCTCGACGGCGGCGAGGAGCGTGGCCTCGTCGCCATCGATCCGGCCCCGTGCTTGGGCGACCCGGCCTTTGATGCAATCGACCTAGTCTTCTGGCGAGCCGAGGATGTCGAGACCATCGCGACACGTGCGGAGGCGTTGGCTCCGGCAATCGGAGCCGATGGTGATCGCCTACTGGATTGGTGCGCCGCGTTCGCTGGCATGGTTGCTTTGGAGATGGCTGAAGCGGCCGACAGCTCCCGCGAACGCGTCGACACCCTCGTCGCGCTCGCTTCACGCGTCTAAGGAAGTTGCGCCCTGTCTCCGTCTCGCCCCGATCTAGGCGGCCACACCAGGACTACGTCAGGGCGGGCCGGAGCGCGTTACGTAGATCGGTGATCCTTGCGGCAGTGCGTCCTCACCAACCTGCGCGGCCCACGCCTCGATGACGGCCAGGCCTCCCTCCACTGACAGGCCCACCCCGTACAATCAGGTGAATGTCCGGGCCGGAGGCGAAAAACCCGGCGCCTGCAGGTATTTCCTCGCCGGAGGAGATCGACGTCGCCGCCCTGTTCGACCGACTCCGTGAGGAGCTTCGACGTGGTGCCGTACATGAGGACTCGCGGGGCGCCGAATTCGCCTCGACCCGGGCGCTCGCGGAGCGATTTTGGCCGGTCACGGCTGAGCGCTCCGCCGGCGGGGGCCCTAAGGGAGCCGTCAAGCGATTCCTTCGCAAGCTCATGCGCTGGTACGTCGAGCCGCTTGCCGCGGACCAGCGGGTCTTCAACGACTCCGTCCTGAAGCTTGTCGACGCCCTGTCGGAGCGGGCCGACGCCTCCACAGCCGCACGCGAGCAGGCGGAGCGACTCGTACGTGAGTTGGAGGAGCGGCTGGCGCGGCTGGAGCGGCGCGGTGGCACTGGTGGCGCTGGCGGCGCGCCTGCACCTCTGACCGTCGCGGCCCAGCCTGCCGCGGCCTCGGTGCCCGACTACTTCGCCTTCGAGAGCAGGATGCGCGGCAGCGTCGACTCGATCCGCGACCGCCAGCGCCTTTACGTCGACGTTCTGCGTGACGCGGCGCCCGTGCTCGACGCCGGATGTGGGCGCGGTGAGTTGCTCGGGCTCCTGCGCGAAGCCGGCGTGGAGGCGCGTGGCATCGATGCCGACTCCGACATGGTCGCGTACGCACGTGGCGACGGCCTGGACGTCGAGCAGGCCGACCTCGTCGAGTACCTCGAGCGCGCCGCCGACGGCTTGCTCGGCGCGATCTTCATGGGCCAGGTCGTCGAGCACCTTCCGGCGCCCACGTTGGTGCGGACCTTCCAGCTTGCCGCGTCGAAGCTGCGGCCTGGCGGCGTCCTCGTCGCGGAGACGATCAATCCCCTGTCGCCGATCGCATTGCGCAACTACTTTGCGGACTTGACGCACGCCCAGCCGCTCGTGCCGGAGACGCTCGAGCTGCTGGCGCGCCAGTCAGGGTTCGTCGAGACCGAGATCCGGTTTCTCAACGAGCCCGCCGAGCGGCTGACGGAGCCGGACGATCCCGTGATCGCCGCCAACGTCCGCCGCCTCAACGATCTGCTGTTCGCGCCGCTCGACTACGCCCTCGTCGCGCGAACCGCCGCGCATGAGTAGACGCGGAGACGGTTCGCTCGTGACACGGACACGTGACCTTTCTCTCCCTAGGCTGTTGGTGGGCGGGAGTGGTGGGACCCGGTCACTCGCACGTGTAGCTCTAGAGAGGCCGAGATGAGGATCGCCGTTTGCGCGCCGCAGGTTCCGTTCGAACGCGGCGGGGCTGAGATCTTCGCGGACGATCTCGTCGGCGAGCTCGGCGCTCGCGGGCACGAGGCGGACCTCGTCACCGTTCCCTACAAGTGGTACCCCGGCGAGCGCGTGCTCTCCCAGGCCTTTCTCTGGCGGCTGCTCGACCTGACCGAATCGGACGGACGCCCGATCGAGCTCGTGATCGCGACCAAGTTCCCGTCCTACGCGGTTCGGCATCCCAACAAGGTGGTATGGCTGTTGCACCAGTTTCGGCAGGCTTACGAGCTCGATCGCACCGAGCTCGGACAGTTCGGTGAGAACGCGGAAGAGCGTGCGACGCGCCGGGCCGTTCAGCGCCTCGACCGTGTCGCGTTGGGCGAGGCCAGGAAGGTCTTCGCAACTTCCCGCAACGTCGCCGACCGCCTGCAACGCTCGACGGGGATCGCCGCCGAGGTGATGCCGCATCCGCCGCAGGAGCTGCCATACAGGACGGAGAGCTATGACGATTTCGTGCTCTCGGTGGGGCGACTCGACCGCGCCAAGCGGCACGAGTTGCTGCTCGACGCGCTTGCGGCCGACTCGACGTTGCGTTGCGTCATCGTCGGGGACGGTCCTGATCGAGAGCGGCTCGAAGACGTCGCCCGCAAGCATGGGCTCGACGGCCGCGCGCGCTTCACCGGGCGCGTCGACGAGGAAGAGCTCGCGGGGCTCTACGCACGCTGCCTCGCCGTCTACTACGCGCCGGTGGACGAGGACTTCGGCATGGTCCCCTATGAGGCGTTTCTCGCCGAGAAGCCGGTCGTCACCACGACGGACGCGGGCGGGCCGCTCGAGGTCGTCACGGATCGAAGGACAGGGCTCGTGATCGAGCCGCAAGCTGCGGCTCTCGCCGAGGCGTGCTCGTGGCTGCGGGACCACGTCGACGAGGCGAAGACGTGGGGGCAGGCCGGAAAGGAAATCGCACGCCGCGTGTCCTGGGACGAGACGATCGCGCGCTTACTCGCGTGAGGGTTGCGTACTACTCGCCGCTGCCGCCCGAGCGGTCAGGGATAGCCGACTACTCCGCGTTGCTGCTGCCTGCGCTCGAGCGGCTCGTGGAGGTTGCGCTCGTGCGACGCGGACGAACGCGGCCCGTAGCCGCCGACGTCGCGCTCTACCACGTCGGCAACGATCCGGAGGCGCACGGCTGGATCGTCGACGCGCTGAGACGCCGGCCTGGAGTGGTCGTCCTCCATGACTTCGTTCTCCACCACCTCGTCGCAGGACTGACGATCGGCCGGAAGGACGGCCACGGCTATCTCGCTGCGATGGAGCGCGACGCCGGCATTCCGGGACGCTTGTTGGCGCACGGGGTACTGGACGGACGTGTTTCTCCGCCGTGGGAGACGCGGCCAGACGAGTTCCCGCTCACCGGCGAGGTCCTGGCCAACGCAACCGGCCTGATCGTCCACTCGCACTACGTCGAGCAATGCGTGCTCGAGGCCGGTTACCACGGGCCGATCTGGCGGATCGAGCACCCGGCGTGGCCACCGGCCGGCGTCGAGCCGGCCCAGATCGAAGGCAG
>DASWGR010000155.1:0-25093 GCA_036393535.1 Gaiellaceae bacterium
CGCCCACTCCTCGATGATGTACCGCCCAGTGACGGCGGCGTGGTACGCGGTCCCGCAGGCGACGATCACGATCCGGCGCAAGTTCTGGATCTCCAGCTCGTTGAGCCCGATCCCTTCGAGCACGAGCTTGCCGCGCCGTGCGCGGTCGCCGATCGTCTCGCGCACCGCCTCGGGCTGTTCGTAGATCTCTTTGAGCATGAACGTCTCGTAGCCGCCCTTGACAGCGCTCTCGTCGTCCCAGTCGATGGGCTCGACCTCCTTGTGCTCGACCTCGCCTTCCTCCGTGAAGAAGCGCGCGCCCTCGGGAGTGATCGCAACAACCTCGCCGTCCTCGATTAGCTGCACCTTGCGCGTCTCCTTGAGGAACGCCGCAATCGAGGAGGCCAGGAACATCTCGCCGTCGCCCACGCCGACGACGAGCGGGCACTGCCGGCGGGCGCCGACGAGGAGGTCGGGATGGTCGTAATGAATCACGACGAAGGCGAAGTGCCCCTCGAGCCGGCCATAGACGGCTCGCACCGCCTCCAGGAGATCGCCGTCGTAGTTGTGCTCGATCAAGTGCACGACCACCTCCGCATCCGTCTCGGAGCTGAACCGATGGCCCTCGGCCGTGAGCGATTCCTTGAGCTCACGATAGTTCTCGATGATTCCGTTGAGCACGATCGCGAGCCGGCCGTCCTCGCAGCCCGTGAGCGGATGCGCGTTCTGCTCGTTGACCGCGCCGTGGGTCGCCCAGCGCGTATGACCGAGACCGTGATTCGACGTGGAACCGTTCGGCCCAGCGGCATCCTTCAGAAACTGGAGGTTGCCCACCGCGCGCACGTATTCGAGCCTGCTGTTCTCGCGCAGCGCTATCCCGGCCGAGTCGTAACCGCGGTATTCGAGGCGCTCGAGACCGTGGAGCAACAGCTCCTTCGCAGCCCGGTTACCGACGTACCCGATGATCCCGCACACCCGAAACTCCTCTCAGTTGCCGCCCCGTGCCTTCAGAGGTGGATCGACATGCTTCAGATTCGCGGTCTTTCCGAAAATAGGCTCTCGACAACAGCAAAGCCCGGCTGAGCATCCGCCCCTTCGCCGAGACGGTCAGCCGAGCTCTCGTCGCACGAGAGCCGCGATCCTAGCACAGAGGGTTTCGGCCTCCTGGCCGCTTTCTGCCTCTGCCAGCACCCGAATGACGGGCTCCGTGCCGGACGGTCTGACGAGCACCCGGCCGCGGTCCCCTAGCTCGGCGTTGACCCGCGCCACCTCCGCTTCGATCGCGGGGCCGAGGTGCAGGTTCGTGACGGACACGTTCTCCTTCGCCTGCGGAAAGCGGGGCATAACGGACGCGACTTCTGCGAGTGGACGGCCGTGCAAGGCGCTGCAGAGCAAGAGCGCCGCTACCAGACCGTCACCGGTCACATGTCCTTCCAGCCAGATCAGATGTCCGGATTGCTCGCCGCCGAGAATCCCTCCTTCCCGGCGGAGCGCCTCGAGAACGTAACGGTCGCCGACGTCGGTGGTGACCACGCGCACGCCGTTCTCGGCCATGAGGCGATGCAAGCCCATGTTCGCCATCACCGTTACCGCGACCAGGTCGACCTTGCGGTCGAGGGCCAGCACGCCGACGATCTGATCGCCGTCGACGATGTCGCCGTTCCCGTCGACGGCCAACATGCGGTCGCCGTCGCCGTCGAAGGCGACACCGAGGTCGAGGCCGAGTTGGGTGACGGTGCGCTGTAGCGCCCGCAAGTCGGTCGCGCCGCAGCCGACGTTGATGTTCGTGCCATCGGGCTCGTCGCCGATTGCCGTGACCTGCGCGCCGAGTTGCGTGAAGGCTTTCGGTGCAAGCCCGGCGTAGGCGCCATTCGCGCAATCGACGGCGACCCTCAGACCGGTGAGATCGGAGCCGAATCGTTCGACCACGTGCTCCAGGTAGCTGTCGGTAGCGACGGAGACCTCATCGATCTCGCCGCCCCCCGTAGCCGGCTCGTCGAGCAACGCCTCGATCTCTTCCTCCTGCGTGTCGGACAGCTTCTGACCGTCGCGGTCGAAGAACTTCACGCCGTTGTATTCCGGAGGGTTGTGCGATGCGGTGATGACGCACCCGAGGTCGAGTGTCAAGAGTGCTACAGCCGGGGTCGGGAGCACGCCCGCGATGACCGCGTTGCCGCCGACGGAAGCGATTCCGCGCGCGAGCGCGTCCTCCAGCTCGGGCCCAGACGCGCGCGTGTCACGTCCGACGAAGATCCGGCCCCGACCGGACCAGAGAGTCGCGGCGCGGCCGAGACGCTCAACTAGCTCCGGCGTAAGGTCTTCGCCGACGATGCCGCGTACGCCGTCGGTTCCAAAGTAGCGCCGTGACACGGGCGCGGAGGATACGTGAGAAGACGGCTTGGGCATGATCTTCACAGGAGGACGCGGACGTCGCGTCGTCCGCGTCCGTTCGACCGCGCGAAGCGCGGGTCTAGCTCGGACAAGCGCTAAAAGCGCAGTTTTTAGCGCTTACTGAACTGCGGCGCCTTGCGCGCTTTGTGCAGGCCCGCCTTCTTACGCTCGACGATACGAGCGTCGCGCGTCAGGAAGCCGGCCCGCTTGAGCGGGATACGCAACTCGGGATCGGCCTCGACGAGCGCACGGGCGATGCCGTGACGGACGGCGCCTGCCTGTCCGCTCGGGCCGCCGCCGTGAACGCGGACCCGGATGTCGAAGGTCCCCTCCACCCCTGCGGTCTGCAACGGCGCCAGCGCGGAAGTGCGGTGCGCAGCGCGCGGAAAGTAGTCCTCGATCGTGCGCCCGTTGAACCATGTGTTCCCGTCGCCGGGACGCAGGATCACTCGTGCGACGGACGTCTTCCGCTTGCCCGTCCCACGGTACTGCGCGAGCTGACTCATCTGTCCTCCCACTTCAGCGGCTGCGGCGCCTGCGGCCCGTGCGGATGCTCGGGTCCTGCGTAGATCTTGAGCTTCGTGATCTGCTGCCGGGCGAGCCGGTTTTTCGGGAGCATGCCCTTCACCGCGGCGCGCAGAACCTCTTCGGGCCGGCGGTCGAGCTGTTCGCGCAGTGTCCGACTCCGGAGCCCTCCGGGATACCCGGAGTGCCGGTAGTAGCGCTTCTGGTCGAGCTTGTTGCCGGTCACGTGGATCTTCTCGGCGTTCACGACGATCACGAAATCGCCGGTGTCCACGTGCGGGGTGTACTCGGGCTTGCCCTTGCCGCGCAGCTGGTCCGCAATGCGGGTCGCGAGCCGGCCGAGCGTCTGCCCGTCGGCGTCCACCACGTACCAGTGGCGTGCGATCTCTCCCGGTTTGGCGTTGTAAGTTTTCATCTGAAATCCCGTGCCTGGGTTCAGCCTGGCTCGGGCGTACAAAAAAACGGACTAACGGTGTCCGCCGGCGCAAAACTGTAGCAGCCCGGCGCGGAATCCGGCCGCCCCGCCATGGGAAGGATGGCGGACATATGGGGCGTACGTGACCCTCGCCGCGAGCCTGCCGACGGCGATCAGGCGTCGATTCTCCGCCAGCTCGTCGAGGAACCTACGAGCGGCGAGGATCTCGGGCCAGGTGGGGCGGCGGTTCGAGGTCTCGGTGCCTGGGTGCGTGGGCACGACGTTCCAGCAGAGGACATCGAGCTCGAGTTCCGCGAGGACGCGCTGGACGATCGTCGCCGTTGCCTCCGCCGGCCCGCGGCCGGTCAGCTGGCGCTCCGAGGTGAAAGGCAGACCGGAGACGCGCGCGCCCCGGTAACCGGGTGCCTCGCCGACGAGCAGCAGCGATGCGCCGGCGCGGCTCTCGAGGTAGGCGCACAGACGCTGACGGCGGAGCCGTGCGCCGGCTCCATCCCGGTAGAAGTTGAAGGTCGCGCCGATTCGAGCAGATGCGAGGCGCGACACGAACCTTTCCGTCTGCATGTCGTCACTATGCTCATGCGGGTGAGAGGACGCACCGCCGCGCTGGTTGCGGCCTGCGCGGGGGTCTGCGTTCCCGCTGCGGCCGCGGCGCCGCCTCAGGGCGTGCAGGCGAACGCAACCTTCGCGGCCAGTTACGCACAACGCGCCGTCACGAGCGTGGCCGCGACGACGCAGCGTGTCAGCTGCTACGCGCCGGAGGTCTATTACACGGGCAGCCTCGCACCCGCGCAGGGCTATCCGGACGGTGGCTCCACGTTGTGCAATGGCGCTGCGACGTCGGGCGAGGACATCGGCCCGTACGCTACGCAGGACGTCTCCAACCCACCGCTACGCGCAAAGGACTTCTCCGAATCGGATCTGCACGTCGATCCGACGAACGCGCAGCACCTGATCGGGATCAGCAAGTGGATCGTCAACAGCGAGGGCTACAACCACCTCACCGGCTTCTTCGAGTCGTTCGACGGTGGTGCGACCTGGCCGCAGCTCGGTCACATTCCCGGGTACGAAGGCTGGACGGACAACTCAGATCCCGTCGGGGCGTTCGACCCATGGGGGAATTTCTATGCAGTCGTTTTCCCGTACGCCTTTTCGTACATTCCGAGCGGCCAGCATTTCTTCCTGTCTCCGGACGTCAATCCTTCGTTGCCGCGTTCGGGCCTCGGGATCGCGGTTCGTCCTCACGGCGCCGCCGTGGCCACAGCCTGGAACACGACGCACAACGGTCAGCTGGATCTGATCGAGCGGACGCCGTTCAACGGGAACGAGACCTTCGACAAGCAGTGGCTGGCGATCGACACGAATCGCCGGAGCAAGCACTTCGGCCGCGTCTACGTCACGTGGGCCGTCGGGAACCAGGACATCGACCTGCGCATCTACGGCTCGTACGCGGATGCGCACAAGGACGGCACGCACACGAACTGGTCCAGCCCGCGGCTCGTGCTGGCCCAGCCGCTGCGGATGGGCGACAACGGGTCGCTGCCACGCGTCGCGCCGGACGGAACCGTCTGGCTCGCGACGTCGAGCTTTCGTACGAACATCGAGCCGTTCACCATGTCGCTCACGTCGTCTCGTGACGGCGGCAGATCCTGGGCCCGACGGCGGTTGATCGTCCGCCACAACGTCGATGGGTATCGGAACACGACGTTCCGGGCGGCCTTCGGGGAGGCATTCGTCGTCGGGTCGCGGAAAGTCGGCCGCTTCTACCCGTTGTACGCCGCCTACGAGCAGGCCGGTTTCAGCGGGACACAGCTGTCCATCCGCGGCTCGTTCGACGGCGGCAAGCACTGGTCCAAGGCGATCCAGGTGAACGACGCCTCCGGCGCGGGCGACGCGTTGCAACCAAACCTGGCCGTCGCGCCCAACGGGACCGTGGCAGTCGCATTTTACGACCGGCGGCTGGCGTGTCCCGAACGCGACACCTCCGAAGCCACGATTACTGGTCTCCTGTTCGATCCGGGCGCGCCGTTTGGGCGCGAGAATTACTGCATCAACACGGCGATTCAGTTCTACGGAGCGAAGCTCCGGCCACTCGGCCGCAACGTCCGCCTGTCGGCGCACACCTGGGATCCACAGCTGTCATCGCCGCGCTACGACTGCATCTGCAATCCGGCGAGCTTCATCGGGGACTACTTCGGCATCGACTCACGGGGCGGCTTTACCTACACGGCGTCGGTCGAGACCTTCAACGCTGCGGGCGAGAATCCCGGCTATCACCAGCAGCAACTGGTCTCGAAGATCCGGACGCCCTAGAGGCACTCGCTCATGGTCAGGCGGCGTGTGATCGTGCGCGGGCTGGTGCAGGGCGTGTTCTTCCGCGACTCGACTCGGCGGCTGGCACGACAGCACGGCGTCTCGGGCTGGGTCGCGAACCGTGCGGACGGCGCGGTCGAGGCGGTGTTCGAAGGCGAAGCGGATGCGGTGGAGCGGCTTGTCGCCTTCAGCCGAAAAGGCCCGCGCGGCGCTCAGGTCGAGTCAGTCGACGTGTCTGAACAAGAACCAGAGGGTCTCTCCGGTTTCGCAGTGCGCTAGCCGGCATGCAAACGTCACAGTTTCGTACCCGTGCCTGGCACCGGTACGTTCCGGAGTAGTCACGCGGAAGACGTGTCCGCTACTCCCACTCGATCGTGGCCGGTGGCTTCGAGCTCAGGTCGAGGGCGACGCGGTTCACCCCGGGGATCTCGTTGATGATTCGGCTCGAGATCGTTTCCAAGAGGTCGTACGGCAGGCGCGCCCAGTCGGCGGTCATCGCATCGTCCGACGTGACCGCGCGGATGATGATCGGATACGCGTAGGTGCGCTCGTCGCCCTGCACGCCGACCGAGCGGATCGCCGGCAGCACGGCGAACGACTGCCACAGCTCGCGGTACAACCCCGCGCGGCGGATCTCCTCCTGCAGGATCGCGTCCGCCGAGCGCAGGATCGCAAGCCGCTCCTCGGTGACGTCGCCGATGATGCGGATCGCAAGACCGGGGCCCGGGAACGGCTGGCGCCAGACCATCCCCTCCGGCATTCCGAGCTCCTCGCCAACGCGGCGCACCTCGTCCTTGAACAGCAGCCGTAGCGGCTCGACGAGCTCCATGCGCATGTCGGCAGGCAGCCCGCCCACGTTGTGGTGCGATTTGATCATCGCGGCGACTCCGTCCTCGCCGCCGCCCGATTCGATCACGTCGGAGTAGAGCGTTCCCTGGGCGAGGAAGCGAGTGACTCCGAGTCTTCCCGCTTCTTCTTCAAAGACGCGGATGAACTCTTCGCCGACGATCTTGCGCTTCTCCTCCGGATCATCGATGCCCTCGAGTCGCGACAGGAACCGCTCCTGCGCCTGGACGTGCACCAGTGGAACGTGGAAGTGCCCGCCGAAGGTCTCGACCACCTGTTCTGCCTCGTTCTCACGCAGCAAGCCGTGATCCACGAACACGCACGTGAGCTGATCGCCGATCGCCTTGTGCACGAGCAGCGCGGCGACCGCCGAATCGACGCCGCCCGAAAGCGCGCACAGGACGCGCTCGCGCCCAACCGCCGCGCGGATCCGCTCCACCTGCTCCTCGATCACCGCTGCGGGTGTCCACGCCGGCGGCGCCCCCGCGACGTTGTAGAGGAAGTTCTTCAGCAGCTCCGTGCCGTGCGGCGTGTGCACGACTTCCGGGTGGAACTGCACTCCATAGAGACGCCGCTCCGGATCTTCGAACGCCGCCACCGGCGTCGACTTCGACACTGCGACGACTCGTGCCCCCGAAGGGGGCGCCGTGACCGTGTCGCGATGCGACATCCAGACCGTCTCCTCCTCCGGCAGGCCCGCGAACAATTCCGACTCGACAGCGGTTAGGTCCGTCTTGCCGAATTCGGAGGCACCGGTCCGCTCGACGGTGCCGCCGAGATCCAGCGCCAGCAGTTGAGCGCCGTAGCAGATGCCGAGCGTCGGAATGCCGAGCTCGAACACCTCGGGATCGACGTGCGGCGCCCCTTCCGCATAAACCGATGCAGGGCCGCCGCTGAGAATCAACGCGTGCGGGTTGCGCGCACGAACCTGAGCCGCCGTCACGCCGTGCCCGACGAGCTCCGAGTACACCCGGCATTCGCGCACGCGCCGCGCGATCAGCTGCGCGTACTGCCCGCCGAGATCCACCACCAGCACCGGCCGCTCCTCCGCGGGCCGTTCCGGAAGCGGCAGAACTTCAGCGGCGATAGTTCGGTGCCTCCTTCGTGATCGTCACGTCGTGTGGGTGACTCTCACGCAGGCCAGCGGCGGTGATGCGCACGAACTGCGCGCCCTTCATCTCCTCGATCGTCGCCGCGCCGCAATAGCCCATCGCCTGACGCAGCCCGCCGACCAGCTGATGCAGGATCGCCGTGACGGGCCCCTTGTAGGGAACGCGCCCTTCGATTCCCTCCGGGACGAGCTTGTCGACGTCCTCGACATCGCCCTGGAAGTAGCGGTCGCGCGAGGAGCCACGAGCGCGCATGGCACCGAGCGAGCCCATGCCGCGGTACTCCTTGAACCGTTCGCCCTGCTGGAAGATCACCTCACCTGGAGCCTCGTCCGTTCCCGCGAGGATCGATCCGGTCATGACGGAGTTCGCTCCGGCCGCGAGCGCCTTCGCGATGTCACCTGAAGATGCCAGTCCGCCATCCGCGATGAGCGGGACATCATGTCGCCCTGCAACTTGGGCGGAGTCGTAAATCGCCGTGACCTGGGGAACGCCAACCCCAGCCACTACCCGGGTTGTACAACTCGCCCCAGGCCCGACTCCGATCTTTACCGCGTCGGCACCAGCCTCGATCAAGGCTTCCGTCGCCTCGGCAGTCGCAACGTTGCCTGCAACGACCTCGACGTCGAACTCCGACTTGATCCGTCGCACCATCTCCGGCACGGAAGCCGAATGCCCGTGGGCCGTGTCGACCACCAGCACGTCGACACCCGCGTCGACGAGCGCGCTCGCACGCTCCCAGGCATCGGTGCCGACACCGACTGCAGCGCCGACCCGCAGTCGCCCCTGTTCGTCCTTGGTCGCCTTCGGGAACTCGATCCGCTTCTGGATGTCCTTGACGGTGATGAGCCCCTTCAGCCGCCCGTCCGCGTCGACGACCGGGAGCTTCTCGATCTTGTGGCGGTGCAGGATCGCCTCCGCTTCGGCGAGCGTCGTCCCGACGGGCGCCGTCACCAGGTCGCGTGACGTCATCAGTGCGGAGACGGGCTGCGAGGCGTCGGGCGCGAAACGGAGATCGCGGTTCGTCAGGATCCCGACGAGCGTCTCCTCCTCGTCCGTGATCGGAACGCCAGAGATGTGGTACGTCGCCATCAGGTCGAGCGCGTCGGAGACGAGCGCGTTGCGCGGCAGGGTGACGGGTTCGACGATCATCCCGGACTCGGAGCGCTTCACCTTGTCGACTTCCGCCATCTGCGCGTCGATCGACAGGTTGCGATGGACGATGCCGAGCCCACCCTCGCGCGCCAGCGCAATCGCGAGCCGCGCCTCCGTGACCGTGTCCATCGCTGCCGAGACGATCGGGATCTCGATCGTGATGCCGCGCGTCAGTTGCGTCGCGGTGGAGACTTCATTCGGAAGAACGCGCGACTCGGCCGGGACGAGCAGGACGTCGTCGAACGTCAGCCCTTCTTTCCCAAATTTCCGGTCGAGCTCGAGGAGCCGCTCGACCTGGCCTGACTCTAGCTCCACTCCCATCGCGTCACGCTAGCACCCCGCCACGACGTCAGCCGGCGACCGGCTCGAGCACCCGCACGTGGACCGAGCTCTGCAGGCGCGAGGCCTCTCGGGGCTCGAAGCGCCCGGCTCCGACCTCGAGCGTCGAGGCAGCCCCAGCGGCCACGGCGATCATCAGCGAGTCCTCGAGCGACTTCTCCGCAGCACGCGCAGCGAGGAAGGCCGCGAGCAGGACGTCCCCCGAGCCGACCGCGGAGACGGGCTCGACCAGCGGCGCGTCGGCACGAAACAGCGTTCGCTTCCGCTCGACGCGGAAGAGCCCGAAGCTCCGCGTCTCCGCGGTGATGAGCACGTTGCGCGCGCCCATGTCCGCGATCCGGTCGAGCGCCATCGTGTAGTCCTCGTCGTCCCCGAGCTCCTGGCCGACGAGACCCTCGGCCTCGCGCTGGTTCGGCGTGACGAGGAAGACCTCGGCCTCGACGCCCAGCCGTAACGGCGGTCCTTCCGAGTCCAGGACCGCCGGCACGTTGCGCCGGTTGAGATCGCGGATCGCCTCTGCATAGAAAGCGTCGTCGACGCCGCGAGGGAGCGTCCCCGCGAACACGACCATGTCGGCACCGCGCGCCAGGTAGCTGATCTTGTCGAGCAGCATCGTGAGCTCCTCCGGCTCCACGTGTGGCCCCCACTCGTTGATCTCCGTGTACGTGGCCGCCGTTGGATCGACGACCGCAGTCGAAGTGCGCGACTCATCCGCGATCCGGACGAAGTCGTTGAGGATGGCTTCGGAGGTCAGTTCCTCGACGATGCGCGTCCCCGTGCGTCCGCCCGCAAGACCCGTCGCGACGACCGGGACTTCCAGCCGCTTGAGCGCACGCGCAACGTTGATGCCCTTGCCGCCGGCGAGCGTGAGACCCTGGCTCGCGCGGTGGCGGTGACCAAGCTGGAAGTTCGGGACGGTCAGCGTTCGGTCGATCGCAGCGTTCAGGGTCACCGTGACGATCACGAGAACCAGTCCTTGACGTGAGTGAGCGTTCGGCCCGCATAGAAGCCGACGCGTCCGCCGAAGCCCGGCTTGCCCACGGAGCGCTCGGCGATCAGAGGCTGTCGTGCCACGAGCCGGCGTCCCGAGTAGACACGGACTTCGCCGACGCGCTGCCCTCGTTCGACCGGCAACGCGAGTGCCGTCGGAGCGACGATGCGCTCGACGAGCGGCTTGTCGACACGCACGGCTCGCGCAACCTGCCGTGCGGCGACGATCGGGACGGAGTCCTTGCCATAACCGACGCTCGCCTGGAGGTAGACGCGCCCACGCGGCACGAGCCAGACGGAGCGGTAACGCGAGATACCCCAGCGCAGCAGCGAGGCCAGGTCTGTATTCCTCTGCGAACGCGTGGGACTGCCGAGGACAGTCGTGTAGAGCGTGACACCGTTGCGGCGCACCGCGGCGACCTCGCACCAGCCGGCCGTTCCCGTGTGTCCCGTCTTGACGCCGTAGAGCCCCTTGAAGACACCCAGTAGGTCGTTCCACGTGTGCAGATGCCGCCCTCCGGGGATCGTGTCGTTTCTGACGCGCACGGTGGCTCGGATCCGCGGATTCCGCATCGCAAACTCCGCAAGGGTCGTCACGTCCTTGGCCGTGGAGTAGTGACCACGCACGTCCAGCCCGTCTGGCCGGAGAAAGTGCGTTCGCTCGAGCCCGAGCTCCTGTGCTTTTGCGTTCATCATCGAGACGAATGCTTTGAGGTCTCCGTGGCCGACGTAATCGGCAAGTGCGACGGCCGCATCGTTTGCGCTTTGAATCAGCGCCGCCTTGACAAGCTCGCCAACGGTGAGACGCTCGCCGGCCCGCAGGTGCACGGTCGACTCGCCGACCGCAGCCGCGGTCGCACGCACACGCACGACGTCGCTCCACTTCACATGATCCAGGGCGACGATCACCGTCATCAGCTTCGTGATGCTCGCGATCGGCACGCGCGCCCAAGCTCCGTGCTGTGCGAGCACTTCGCCGGTCGTAGGGTTCTCGACGATGAACGCACGCGCCACAACCTGCGGCGGTCGCGTTGCTGCCGCTTGTGCCGCGGTGACGAAGGCGAGCGCCGCAAAGAGAGCGGCGACCCAGATCCGGAGGATCACGAGCGGGAAGGCTAGCGCCCCTGCCGGTGATGCTGCCGAGTCTCTGGGTCGCGGGCCAGAGGCCAGCGTGCATCGCCGGTAGGGGCGCCTACGCAGGGCGGGTTACTTCACTCGTATGCGCTGGCCGATGTGGAGGGCTGTCGGATCCGTGCCGGGATTGAGGGTCATCAGCTCGTCCACCGTGGTCTTGTACTTCTGGGCGATGGAGCCGAGTGTGTCGCCGCTCTGCACCAGGTAGTACTCCGCTCCAGGCGTGGTCGTTTCCGTCGTCGTAGTCGTGGTGCTGGCTTGCGGGCCCGTGAGGACGAGCTTCGTGGTCGTCGTCGTCGGCTTTGTGGCAGTGGACGTCGTCGGAAGCCGCGCGACCGTCGTCGTCGCTCCCGAGCCGCCGTTCAGGCCCGCCTTGATGAGAATCACCGCGATCGTCACGGCCGCGAGGAACGCAGCCGGGGCGCCGTACCGCGTCAGTTCCTGGCGCCTACGCGGGTCCATTGGTTGCTCCTTACCAGCCGGAGACTGCCCACACTTCGCGTGCGTACTTCGACGCCTCTGCGGCGGCCGCGCTGCGCCAGTCCATGCCGGTGACGCGAAAGGCGTAGATGACGTCGCGCGAGACGTTCACGAGTGCGCTCGCCGGACCGCTCGTGAACGCGCGCGCGACGTCGGCAGGCGTCGCGCCCTGCGCACCGACACCGGGGAGCAACAGGATCGCGCGCGGGAGCAGCCTCCGTGCCTCGCCCACCGCACGCGGGTGCGTCGCGCCGATGACGGCGCCGACCGACGAGAGTCCATGCTCGCCGACGAGGTCCGCACCCCATTCGGCGACGAGCTCGGCGACCTGGTGCCAGACGCGCCTCCCGTCGGAGAGGACGAGGTCCTGCACCTCCGCCCCGCCCGCATTCGACGTCTTGACGACGCAGAAGATGCCTGCCCCGTCCCGGCGGCACGCCGCGAGGAACGGATCGAGCGAGTCGCGGCCGAGATACGGGTTCACCGTCACCGCATCGGCGAGCGGCGGCTTGCCGTTCGGGGACTCGAGATACGCGGCTGCGTACGCACGGGCGGTCGAACCGATGTCGCCACGTTTCGCATCTGCAATCACCTGCAGCCCTGCGGCGCGCGAATAGGCGCAAACGTCCTCGAGGGCGCGCACGCCGTCGGCGCCGAGCGCCTCGAAGAAGGCGACCTGAGGCTTGACGGCGACCACGTACGGCGCAACGGCGTCGACGAGGCCCCGGCAGAAACGGGCGCAGGCGTCCGCCGCCTGGGCACGGCCGAGATGGGCGTCGCCCTTGAGCTCGACGGGCAGGAGATCAGGCCGCGGGTCGAGGCCGACGACGAGCTGCGAGCGCTTCCGCTCGACCGCCTCGGCCAGGCGGTCGGCGAAGTTCGTCGTCGCGACGGCGGCCACACCGTGAGAGTACTTCGCCCCAAAGACGGCGAAGGCCGCTTCATAGCGGCCTTCGCAGTTCTTGAGAGGAGAGGCTCGGGGCTAGGCGCCGGCCCCGCCGCTCTTGACGGCGGCCTTGAGCTGACTCCCCGCAGTGAACTTGGGCACCGTCGCTGCCGGAATCGTCACCTTTTGCGTCGGATTGCGGGGATTCACACCCTGGCGCTCGGCCCGCCGCTGGGTCACGAATTTTCCGAAGCCCGTGAAGGCCACTTCTCCGCCGCCTTGCAGCGTGTCTGTGATCGCTTCGAGGAAGGCATCTACGGCCTTCGCCGCATCGCGACTCGAGAGGTCGGCGCGCCTCGCGATCTCGTTAACGAACTCCTGTTTCGTCAAGTCCCACTCCTCCTGTCGACAGTTCGGCCCACGGGAAAAGACCCTAACAGTCGCGCCGGACTGGCTCAACCATGCGGTTTTGCGGGTCTTTTTGTGCCGAACCGGACGACAATTTGTCCGATTTCTGGGGCAAAGAGCGGGCGTCAGACTGCTTCGAGGATCTCGCTGGCACGGAAAATGGGCCGCAGCCGCACGGCTTGGCGAGCAAGCGCATCGGCTCCGCCTTCCTCGCGATCCACCACGCAGACCGCCGTCCGCACCGTCAAACCGGCGCTGCGGAGCGCTTCGACCGCCTCGAGCAAGGCCCCGCCGGAGGTGACGACATCCTCCACGAGGCACACCGTCTCGCCCTCGACGTACGCGCCCTCGAGCCTGTTCGAGGTGCCGTAGTCCTTCGCCGCCTTGCGAACGATCAGAAACGGAAGGCCGGAGGAAAGAGAGCCTGCAGTCGCAAGCGCGACTGCGCCGAGCTCGGGCCCCGCCAGCCGCGTCGCCTCCGGTTCGAAGTCGTGCACCGCCCGCGCGATCCGGTCGCCGAGCGGCGCCAGGATCTCTGGCCGTGTCTCGAAGCGGTACTTGTCCAGGTAGTAGCGCGAGCGCTTTCCCGAGCGGAGCAGGAAGTCACCCTCGAGATAGGCGTGCTCGCGGAGCGCGAGCTTGAGCTCGTCGTCCGTCAAGTACTGCGGGTCTTGCGGATGACGTCACGCGCGAGGGGCAGGAGTCGTTCGGCTCCAGGAGACCCGTTCGTCAACGAAAGCATCGAGCCGTCCTCGAAGTAAAGGTCGGCCCGCTCGCGATGCGCGACCTGGCGGCGGATGAACGCGGCGCCGGCAAGCATCCCCCCGATGATGCCGAGGAGTACGGCGATGCTACGACGCATCCGGCTTCTTCCTCGTCGCCGGCTTCCGCGCCGCCGTTTTCTTCTTTGCGGCCGTCGCCGTTTTCTTGCGGGCGGCCGCGGGCTTCTTCGCTGCGGCCGGCTTCGTGGCCGGCTTCACGGAGCGCAGAGCCGACTTGAGGTCGTAGAAGACGAGCCCGGCGGTCGGGTTGCTGCCCGTGGTGGCCGCGATGACCGTCTTTCCGGCCCGCACGACGAAGACGCTGCCGTCGCCGGTCGCCACCTCGAGCTGCGTCAGCGCGCTCTCGCCCGTCTTGATCTCGTCTGCGGCGGCAAGCAGCCCTCCGGCCGCCCGCGCCAGCTCGTCCGCCCGCGGGGAATCGGCGAGGGTGGACGCGGCGACCTTGCCCTGGTCGTCGAACACGACCGCGGCCTGGATCTGCGAGGAGATCTCGGTCAGGTCGGCGAGTGCCTGCTGGGCGTCCATAGTGGATGGAAGCATAGAGGCGTCGCTCGCGACGCCGACCAGAAGAGGCCGTGGCGGCTCGGCCGCCGCGGCCGTTGGCGAGATACTCCGGCCGCATGCGGATTCGGCGACGGGATTTGGTGCAGAAGTTCTTCGGCGACCGAGGCCCGCACCTGGCCGCGATGATCGCCTATTTCGCGCTTCTCTCCTTCGTCCCGCTGACCTTTCTCTCTCTCGCCCTCCTCGGCCTGACCGGACGCGCGGACGAGTCTTCATTCCTCGTCAGGGAGATCAAGAAGACGCTTCCCGGGACGCCGATCGACCAGATCGTCAACCTGGTGCACGCCGTCCAGGACAACGCGGCAGCCCTCGGCATCGTCGGCGGGCTCGCGTTGTTGTGGACGTCTCTCTCGCTTTTCAGTGTGCTCGAGTCGGCATTCAACATCGTGTACGGGCGCCAGAACCGGTCCTTCCTGCGCGGTAAAGGGCTCGCCGTGCTGCTGATGGTCAGCTCACTGGTGACGCTGTTCGTCGCACTCCTTACCGGCTCGCTCGGCGTGTCGGCACTGCAGGAATACGCACCGGGCTTCGTGTCAAATGCGGCGACGGCGTACGCGCTCTCGATCGGTGTCTCGCTCGTCGGCGTGTTCCTCTTCCTCGTCTCCTGTTACTACGTGCTGACCAACGAGGACGAGCTGAAGCTACGGGAAGTCCTCCCGGGTGCGATCTTCGCCGCGATCCTGCTCGAGGCAACCTTCCAGGTGCTTCCCCTCTATCAGCGTTACGCGGACCTGAACCCGGCGCTGCGCGCATTCGGCGCGCCCGCGATTCTCCTGGTGTGGCTCTACGTGATGGCGAACGTGATCGTGTTCGGCGCCGAGTTGAACTGGTGGTTTGCACGCCGCGCCCAGCAACGGGCCGACGAGGACCTAGCCGGCCTCGCCTAGCTCTATGAGTAGCGCCCGCGCCGCGTTGGCGCGGTGGGAGTGTCGCCGCTTCCAGGAGTTGCCCAGCTCGGCAACAGTTCTCCCTTCTCCGTCGGGGACGAAGATCGGATCGAAGCCGAAGCCTTCAGTGCCGCGCGGCTCGGCGGCGATGCGTCCCTCGAGCGTGCCCATGCCGCGAAGCTCCTCGCCGGCCGGCGACACGATCACGAACTCGCTCACGTAACGGGCTCTACGGTCTTCGACTCCGTCCAACTGGTCGAGGAGCCAGCCAACGGGATCATCGCCGCCGGAACGCGCCGACTGCACTCCCGGCCCACCGCCGAGCGCAACCACCTCGATCCCGGAGTCCTCGCCTAGCGCCCATTCGTCGGGCTCGGCCCGCGTGCGGCCGAACAATGCTTTGCCGCGCGCGTTCTCGTAGTACGTTGCGCCGTCTTCGGCCGGATAGTCGTCGGCCTCCAGCGGCTCGATCCTCCAGGCGGGCAGCAAGTGCTCGAGCTCACGCGCCTTGCTCGCGTTGCGCGAGGCGAGCCTCGCCTTCAGTCCGTCCACCGCACCTCGACGACATGCTCCAGATCGGCGATGCGCGCAACGACGCGCGCCGCGGGAGTATCACGCGGCAGAACGACGTCGAACTCGAGCCGCCGGCGATCGCCTTCCTGGCTCACCTCGAGCGACGAGATGCGCGCTCCCGCGCGTTCGACCTCGTCGATCACTTCACCCGGCGCCTGGCCGGCCGGCAGCGCGACGAGCAGCCGCCCGTCTTCCGGCCGGAAGCGAGTGAGGATGCGGTACGCGATGATTCGCAGTGGCCAGAGGGCGAGCAGAACGAGCCCCGTCGTGATCACCGCGACGCTGTAGTAGCCGGCGCCCGCAGCGAGACCGACAGCTGCGACGACCCAGAGCGTCGCTGCAGTGGTGAGGCCTCGCACCGACAGCCCTTGCCGGATGATCGCGCCCGCGCCGAGGAAGCCGATGCCGGTGACGATCTGCGCGGCGATCCGCGTCGGGTCGGCGCGCACGACGCTCGCCCCCGAGTCGAGGAAGGCGTGGAAGCCGTACGCGCCGACGATCGTGAAGAGCGCCGAGCCCAGCGAAACGAGGAGGTGCGTGCGCAGCCCGGCCTCGCGTTCGCGCAGCTCACGCTCGACGCCGATCAGCCCGCCGAGCAGCGCGGCGAGCGCCAGCCGCAGGAGCGACTCGTCCCAATTGAGGGTCGGTAGTTGGCTAGACGCGAGCAGCAGCAACGGCTTCTTCCTGTACAACAGCCAGTTCTTCGATTCCTCCTGCAGCGAGCTCGAGCAGGTCGTCGAGCCGCGCACGCGTGAACGGCGTCTTCTCTGCCGTCGCCTGCACTTCGACGAGCGCACCGTCGCCCGTCATGACGACGTTCATGTCCACCTCGGCCTGCGAGTCCTCGGAGTAGTCGAGGTCGAGCAACGCGTCGCCGTCGACGATCCCGACCGACACCGCCGCGACGGACCCGGCCAGCGCTTTCGAGAGGCCGAACTTGTCGAGTGCACGACGCGCCGCCACGTACGCGCCCGTGATCGCGGCGCAGCGCGTCCCGCCGTCGGCCTGCAGCACGTCGCAGTCGATCCAGAGCGTGCGCTCGCCCAGTGCCTCGAAGTCCGTGACCGAACGAATCGAGCGGCCGATCAGCCGTTGGATTTCGATCGTGCGCCCGCCTTGCTTGCCCCGAGAGGCTTCACGGTCGGTGCGATCGCCGGTCGAGGCCGGCAGCAAGGAGTACTCCGCCGTCAACCAACCGCGACCCTTGCCGGACAACCAGCGCGGCACCCCCTCCTGGATCGACGCAGTGCAGAGGAGCTTCGTCATGCCCTGCGCATAGAGCACCGAGCCGTGCGGCTGCTCGAGAAAGTCGGGGATCAGGTCGAGCGTCCGGAGCTCATCGTGCCTGCGGCTGTCGTTTCTCGTCATCAGGCCGCCGCACCCAGCGCCGCCAGCTCCACGTGCTCGACCTCGGTAACCGGGAGCTGCAGGAAGCGCGCGCCCATCTCACGGAACGCATCGGGGTCGCCGGTGGTCAGGAAACGGTACGAGCCTTCGCGCCCGGCGTCGTTCTCGTAGCCCTTCCGTGCCAGCGTCTCAGCTACCTCGCGCGCGGTCTCCTCGGCGGAGAACACGAGTGTCACGTCACGCCCGAAGACGCGCTGGAAGATCGGTCTGATCAGCGGATAGTGCGTGCAACCGAGGATGACCGTGTCGACCTCCGCCTCCTTGAGCATGGCGGCGTACTCGCGCACCGCTTCCGTCGTCTCCGCCCCGAACGGATCCTCGCTCTCGATCAGCGGCACGAGGCGCGGGCACGCAACCGGCACGAGCTCCACGCCGGCGTCGAGAGCGTGCACGAGGTCTGCATATCTTCCGGCGGCGACCGTGCCTTCGGTCGCGAGCAGGCCGATGCGACGGTTGCGCGTCGCCTGAACGGCGGCGTGCGCCTCCGGCGTGATCACGCCGACAACGGGAACCTCGAGATCCTCCTGCAACTGAGGGAGGGCCGCGGAGGTCGCCGTGTTGCACGCGTTGACGACGAGCTTGACACCCTGGCTCTGCAAGTACGCCCCGATCTCGCGCGCGAACTGCCGGACCTCTGCCAAAGGCCGGGGCCCGTAGGGCAGACGGGCGTGGTCGCCGAGGTAGACGAAGTCCTCGTGCGGCATGGTGACGAGGCACTCGTGCAGGACGGTCAGGCCGCCCACGCCCGAGTCGAACACGCCCACCGGCCGCGGATCCACACGGCGATCGTATAGCCGGGATACGCTGTGCACCTCGTGCGCCGCTTTCTCGTCGTGTTCGCGGTCGCGCTGACAGCCCTGGCTCCGGCAGGTCGGGCCGCTGCAGGCGACTTCACCCAGACCGACACGAAGCTGACGATGAGCGACGGCGTCCGGATCGCGGTCAGCTACTTCGAGCCACGGGGGACGCCACCCTCGACGGGCTGGCCGGCTGTCGTCTTGCTCCACGGCCTGGGACAGACACGCAACACGTCGGACTTCGTCAACTGGTCGCCGAACCTGATGGCGCAGAAGTTCTTCGCCCCGGACGGCTACGCCGTACTGACCTTCGACGCACGCGCGCACGGAGAATCAGGAGGACAGTTCACGCTCGACGGCCCGCGCGAGCTACAGGACCTGCGCGAGCTGTTGAACTGGCTCACGACCCAGCACCCGGTGGACCCTCAACATGTCGGCGCGTACGGCGCTTCGTACGGCGGCGGGCTCGTCTGGCGCGCTGCAGTAGCAGGCCTCCCTCTCGCCGCGATCGCACCCGCGGCGACATGGACAGATCTCCGCGAGGCGATCGCGCCTCAAGGCCATGTGCGCGCCGGGATCGTGCTCGGATTTTCTCAGGACGTCGCGCGGGACCGGTACGGGCCGGAGGAGCTGCAACTTCTAACCAATGCCATTTCGGAAACCAACGTCCCCGCAATCCGCGCCTATCTCGCGACACGCTCGACACGCTCACAACTCGGGGAAGTGCGAATTCCGACGTTCATCCTCCAGGGCCGCCGCGACTTCGCGTTCGACGCCGACCAGGCAATCGCAGCTTTCCGCCTGCTCAAGGGCCCGAAGCGCCTGTACCTCGGAGATTTCGGCCATCAGCCCGCAACGAATCCACCGAGCGAGTTCGACTATGCGGCCGTGGAAGTGCGGGCGTGGTTCGATCGCTTCCTCAAAGGGATCCCGAACGGCATCGACAAGCGCCCACCGGTCGAGATCGCGCCGGATCCATGGCGTAAGCCCGTTTCGTTCAAGAGCTTGCCAAGGGCGCGTCCGCTGACGTTCGCGTTCAGAGGGAGACGGACGCTCTCGGCAGACGGGAAGGTCGCACGGACGACTGCTCGCGTTCGCCACCTCGAGAACTTCGGTGCACCGATCGTCAAACTCTCGTTTGCGACGCCCACCGGTTACAAGCATCTCGTTGCGGTGCTCAGCGCGATCACACCGAGCGGGTCGGAGATCGTCGTCAGCGACGGTGGGGCGGACACGCAGACGAGCGGCAAGAGCCCACGCACGGTGACGATCAAGCTGCAGAACGAGATCACGTCGATCCCAGCCGGCTCACGCCTGCAAGTGACGCTCGGCGCACGCTCGACGGTGCAGAACCTCGGCAACCTCGTCTACCTGATCCCTGTCGCCGAAGGGTCGGTCGGCCAGATCGGGAAGTTGACGCTGACGCTTCCGGTTCTGCCGAAGCCCGTGTCCCCTTGATCTCGCAGCTCGCCGCGGCGGCAGCCTCGATCGCCCTTGTCAGCGCTCCTGCGGCGACACCGGGTGTCACGTCCACGACGATCACGATCGGCGGCACGGTCCCCATCAGCGGCCCTGCCGCCGCGTACGGCTCGGTCGGCCGCGGTGCCGACGCGTACTTCAAGTACGTCAACTCGAAGGGTGGGGTCTTCGGCCGCAAGATCGACTACAAGTACCTCGACGACGAGTTCGACGTCGCGAAGACGATCACCCTCACGCGCCAGCTCGTCGAGCAGGATCAGGTGCTGGCCATTTTCAACAGCGTCGGCACCGAGCACGCGCTCGCGATCCGCTCGTATCTCAACGACCGCAAGGTGCCGCAGCTCTTCATCGGCAGCGGCGTGTCGAAGCTCGCCACGGAGCATGCGAAGTACCCGTGGTCGATGGGGTACCTCCCGAGTTTCGCCGGCGAGGGCGCGATCTACGGCCGCTACGTCGCCTCACATCAGCCGAAAGCGCGGATCGCCGTGCTCTACGAGAACTCGGACTTCGGCAAGGACATGCTCAACGGGTTGCGCCACGGTCTCGGCGGCAAGGCCAAGATCGTCGGCACACAGCCGTACGAGATCGCAGACTCGGACGTCGCCTCGCAGATGGCACGGCTGAAGAGCACCGGCGCAGACACGCTGATGCTGTTCGCCACGCCGCAGTTCGCCATCTTCGGCTACGTGGGCGCGTTCCGGCTCGGGTGGCACCCGCAGGTTTACGTCACGTCCGTCTCGATCTCCCCGGACATCATGAAAATCGCGCGGGTCGCGTCGAGCCGCAAGCAGGTCGAGGGCTCGATCTCGATCGCGTTCGTCAAGGATCCGACCTCGAAGCAGTGGGCGAAAGACAAGACGGTCCAGCTCTATCGATCGATCCTCCAGCGGTTCCTTCCCAGCGCCAAAGCGGAGGACGTGTTCAACTACTACGGGATGGCGGTTGCCTACACGATGGTCGACACCCTCAAGAAGGCCGGGCGGAACCCGACTCGCGCGAGCGTCTTGAAGGCCGCAACGCATCTCGACGAGACGAATCCGTTCCTCCTACCCGGCCTCCAGATCAAGACCTCTCCGAGCGACTACTACCCGATCGACCAGGTCAAGCTGGCGCGTTACCGCGCGGATCACTGGCAGTTCTTCGGGAAGTTGGTCAACGCGCGACCTTGAACGAGATTAGGCTCAACTCTTCGGGGCATCCCGCGTCTTATGGAGGGGCTTTTTCTGATTTCGAAGTAGTGAAAGGAAGGGTATGAAGACAATCCTCAGGCTGGCCGTGCTCGCTCTCGCGGGTACCACGGCGCTCGCGCTCGCGGGGAACGCGCTCGCGACCCAGAAGCTGAGCGTCAAGCAGACCACGACGTCGCTCACGATCAAGGTGTCGCAGGCGCAGACCGATCCGCAGCCGCTCAAAATCTCCATCTACGCTCCGACCGGCTACACGATCAACGCGTCGGCGGCGCCCGGTACCAAGATCGGGTCGACGAGCGGCACCGTGTTCTCGCGCGACGCGAACATCCCGCTGCCGCTTTCGGGTGACGTCATCGTCGTCCCACCGGACACGAACGCGCCCGGCTGCGACCCGGTTCCCCACATCGCCGTGTGGAACCTCGCACTCTCGGTCGCCGGACAGAGCATCAACCTGCCCGTGCACGTCGATCAGCTGTCGGGCGCAGAAGCGGCGCTCGGCGCGTACAAGCTCGTCGTGTGCCTCTCGCCGGACGACGTTCCGGTCGGCACGCCGGGCCGCTCACCGAACGGCGCCCGGCTCCTCGACGCGACGTTCACGGTGGACAATGTCTTCACCGTCCCCGCCGGGCAGAGCGTCTGGAAGACGATCACGACGCCGTGGGCCGGAGGTGTGCCCAACGCAGCCGGGACAGTCGAGACGCGCGCGTTCGTCGCGGACGGCGTGGTCACGCTCGCCAAGAAGGTCAACGTGGCGAATCGGCTCGTGAAGTTCACCGGCAAGGTGACCCAGGCAGGCGCCGCCGTGGCAGGCGCGAACGTGAGTCTCCTGGTCAACGGCAAGTCGGCGGGCTTTTCAGCGCGGTCGAACGCATCCGGCAACTTCAGCATCGTGCTGAGGAAGAAGGGCAAGAAGACGACGTCGACGTTCCAGGCACGCGCGACCGTGGCGGAGCGCGACATCACGTCAATCGGATGTGCATCACCGACGCCCGGCATTCCGGGCGGCTGCGTCAGCGCGACGGCCTCACCGTTCACTGCGGTGAGCGCCAAGATCAGGATCCGCCTCTAGAGCGGATCCCGCACGAGACCTACGAGACGGGGCCTGCTGGGCCCCGTCTCGTATGCTGGCACGGTGGCGGCAGACATCAGGATCGGCACCTGCTCCTGGGCCGACGACGCGCTCTCGAAGCACTGGTATCCGCCGGGCGTGAAGGCCGGAGAACGCCTCTCGTATTACGCCGAGCACTTCGACACGGTCGAGGTCGACTCGACCTACTACCGGCTGCCCGGCGAAGACATGGTCGAGCGCTGGGCGGAGCGCACGCCGGACGGGTTCGTGATGCACGTCAAGGCTTTTGGTTTGATGACGCGCCATCCGGTCAAGCTCGAGTCGCTGCCGCCGGACCTGCGCGACGAAGCGCCGACCGACGAGCGGGGCCGAGTCGAGCGTCCATCCCGTGAGTTTCGCGGCGAAGTCTTTCGCAGGTTCCTCGCTGCGCTCGAGCCGCTGCGCTCCAGCGGCAAGCTCGGCGGGATCCTCTTCCAGTTTCCCTCGTACGTCGTCTACAAGGACCGCTCGCTCGAGTATCTGCAATGGGCGCACGAGCAGCTCGGAGACGACGAGATGCTCGTGGAGTTCCGCCATGCGAGCTGGCTGGACGAGGATCATCGCGACGACACCCTGCGCTTCCTGGAGGAGCTCGGCGCTGCAAACGTGATCGTCGACGTGCCTCGGATCGAGGGTGCCAAGAACCTCGTGCCGACGGTGCCGGCGCTCACGAGCCCGACCGCTTACATCCGCTTTCACGGACGAAACGCGGCGACGTGGAACAAGCGCGGCGGCAGTGCGGCCGACCGATTCGACTACCTCTACTCCGACGACGAGCTGCGCGAATGGATTCGGCCGTTGCGCGAGCTCTCGGAGCAGGCCGAGCAGGCATACGCCTTCTTCAACAACAACGCGACGAGCCCGGACGGCCACGGCGGGCGCCTGGCACAGGCCGCGGCGAACGCGAAGGAGCTACAGCGTTTGCTGCAGGCGGAGAAGGTCCCTGTGAGCGCGCCAGGCTAATGGACGTCCTGGCCATCATCCATGGGGACAGCGTCCGCTCGGGCGTGTTCGGCGACGTCGTTCGCGCGCGCGGGCATGCGCTCGAGGAGTGGAGCCTTGCGTGGGGAACGCCGCTGCCGCGCCCACTCGACGCGTACGGCGCCGTGCTCGTCTTCGGCGGTGCGATGCACGCCGATCAGGATCAGCATCACCCTTGGCTACGTGAAGAGAACTTCTTCCTGCAACGGCTGCTCGATCTGCATACGCCTGTCCTCGGAATCTGCCTCGGCGCGCAGCTGCTCGCGAAAGCGGCGCATGCACAGGTCTTTCCCGCGGAGGAGGCCGAGGTGGGCTGGTTCGACGTGGAGCTCACCGATGCGGGCGCCGACGATCCGCTCCTCGGCCGCCTGCCGCGGACGTTCGAGGCGTTCCAGTGGCACTACTACGCGCACGGCGTCCCCGCGGGCGCGGTCGAGTTGGCGCGCAACCGCGTGTGTACGCAGGCGTTCCGGCTCGGGGACAACGCGTGGGGCGTCCAGTTCCATCCCGAGGTGACGCTCCAGCAGGTGCAGAGCTGGGTCGACGAGGAAAAGGGGTTGCCGGTCGACGCCCAGACGATGCTCGCGGAAACGAGAGAGCGAATCGAAACGTGGAACTCGTTGGGCCGTGATCTCTGCGACGCGTTCGTCGACGCCGCCGAGCGAGTCGGCGCTCCGGCTTAGACACGCACTTCTCGGACGCGGCCGAGTGTCTGACACCACGCCGTCGCAGATGGCGTCACGGCTCTGGCGCGTGGTTCCGTGCCTCGGGACGTCCGGGTGCGCGGGGCGTCACATTTACGGCACGGTGTCTGACACCACGCCGTCGGCGCAACGAGACGTGTCGGCGTCAGCCTTTCTCGAACGGCAGGTCGTCGTGGCGCGACCATTCGTGCCACGAGCCTGCGTAGTTGCGCGCGCGGTACCCCGCGAGGCGCAGCGCGAGCGTCGCCAGTGCGGACCGAGAGCCGGAATGGCAGTACGCAACGATTTCCTCCGGATCGCCGAGTCGAGCTCTGATCTGATCCGCTGCAAGCGGCTGGCCGGGACCGGCGAAGAGCTCCTCCACCGGCAGGTGACGCGCGCCCGGAATGCGACCCTGGCGCGGATCGCAGGGATAGCCGTGCTTCCCTCTGAACTCCTCTTCCGAACGAACGTCGAGGATCATCAGCTTCGAATCCTCGAGTCTCCCCGCAAGCTCGTCGCGCGTCGGAACGGCGTCGAAGCGCGGTTCGAAGCTGGTCTTCACCGGATGCAGCTCGACCTGCCCGACCTGCAACTCGCCCGACCACGCGGCAACGCCCCCGAGGAGAATGGCGACACGCGGATGTCCTGCAAGCTCCGCCATCTGTGCGGCCGGCATCGCACCCATGCCGTCGCCACGGTCATAGAGGACAAGCCGCTCGTCGCCGGTCACGCCGTGACGGCGCAGGCGCAGGCCGACCTCCGGCGCGAGCGCCTCCAGCATCTCGCGATCGCTCATCGGCGGCGGCGAGCCCAGAACAAGCGGTCGCGAACCGGGAATGTGTCCCCGCGCATGGGCGTTCGGGCCACGCACGTCGCCGAGGAAGAGGTCGTCTGCGCCGAGCTCGCTCTCGAGCCACGCCACGTCGACGACGGACGGCAGCTCAGACACTGTCGACGAACTCACGCAAGATCTCGTTGAACTCTTCGGGCCGCTCGAGGTTCACGAGGTGGCCCGCGCCTTTCAGTTCGCGGACGTCGAACTCGCTCACCTCTGCGGCGGAGACATACGGATCGAACTCGCCGATCACGAACTGCAGCGGACCGGAAAACGAGCGAACGACACCGGTCGAGTCTTCCCGGTCGCGAACCGCCGCGAGGGCCGTGACGAGTGCATCGGCATCCCGATAGACCAGCTGCTCGTCCGCCACGCTCTGATCGTGGAAGAGCTTCGGCAGCATCGTGCGCCACAGTCCTTCCACTCCTTCGTTGTGGATCAGCTCGATCGTGTCCTCTCTGCCCGCTCGACGTTCATCCGAGTCGGCGTCAGGACGCGAGCCGACGAGCAACAAACCGCGCACCCGCTCGGGTGCGCGCCTCGCCAGTGCAAGCGCGCAATAACCGCCCATCGACGCGCCGACGACCACGAAGTCGCCCTTTATCTCACCGGCGAGCGAACCGGCCCACTCGTCCATCGTCCGCCCACGGCCGTACAACCGCGGCGCGATCACCTCGTGCCCGGCGAGCGCCGCACGCTGAGGCTCCCACATCCCTTTGTCGAGCGGAAAGGCATGCAGGAGCAGAACTTTCACAACGAAGCGACGACATCGAGCTCCGCAGCGATCGACGACCGCTGTTCGAGGCGTCCCACCCA
>DASWGR010000156.1:0-9060 GCA_036393535.1 Gaiellaceae bacterium
ATCACGCGGGAACGATCAGTGCTCGACGATCGGCTGGCCGGGAATGCCGCGCGAAGGAGACTTCCCACCGAGCCAGGCGTTCACGGTCGCACCGACGTCCGCAAACTCGCCCTCGTGGATTCGCCCTGCAGCGTTCTTGCCTTCGACGTAGGCGAGCAGCAGCGCGTGCTCGCGCGAGTGGTCTGTGGACGGTGTCGTCGGGTCGCACCCGTGGTCAGAGGTGAGGATGAGCAGATCGTGCGGGCGCAGCGCGTCGAGCAGATCGGGCAGCCGGCGGTCGAAGTCCTGCAGGCAGCGGTGGAAGTTCTCGGGGTCGTTGCGGTGTCCCCAAAGCATGTCCGTCTCGACGAGGTTGGTGAAGATGAGTCCGCCGTCGTGCTCGCGCAGCAGCTTCTCTGTCTGGGTGATGCCGTCGACATTCGACTTCGTCGGATGCGACTCGTCGATGTCCTGTCCCGCGAAGATGTCGCCGATCTTGCCGACACCGTGCACCTTCATGCCCGCCTCGCGCACGAGCGTGAGGTAGTTCGGCTGCCTCGGCTCGAGCGAGAAGTCGTGACGGTTGGGCGTGCGCTCGTAATTGCCAGGCTCGCCGATGAACGGCCTCGCGATCACACGACCGACCGCGTGCTTGCCGGTCAGGATCTCTCGCGCGCTACGAGAACCGTCGTACAGCTCTTCGAGCGGGATCGTCTCTTCGTGCGCTGCGATCTGAAAGACCGAGTCGGCCGACGTGTAGACGATCCACTTGCCGGTTCGCTGGTGCTCCTCACCGAGCTCCTGAATGATCTCCGTCCCCGACGCGGGCTTGTTTCCCAGCACACCGCGCCCGGTCTTGTGCATGAACGGATCGATCACGTCGTGCGGGAAACCGTGCGGGTACGTCGGCATCGGCGCCGGTGTGACGACCCCCATCAACTCCCAGTGTCCAGTGGTCGTGTCTTTGCCCTTTGAGCGTTCGATCAGCCGGCCGGCCACTGCGGGCGCGCCCGCCTGGGGCGGGCACCCTTCCAGCGGCTCGACGTTGCCGAGGCCGAGTGCCTCCAGGTTCGGCAGGTCAAGGCCTCGCACGGCCCGGGCAACGTTGCCGAGAGTGTCCGAGCCCTCGTCGCCGTACTCGGCGGCATCCGGAAGCTCGCCGGCACCCACGGCATCGAGCACGATGACACACGCCCTCGGCATGCGGCTATTCTAGGTCGGCCATGATGGACGCCCTCGGACTACTCGGCATGATCCTTTTCTGCGCGGCCGTGATCGCGCTCGCGGCCGGAGTGTCAGGGCTCGTGGTGAGGTTCTCGCCCTCGAAGAAGCCGAAGCCGAGCTAGACCGTAGACAGCGGGAGGACGTCCTCGAGCGGCAAGTAGTCCAGGCCGTGTGCATCGGCAACGGCCTCGTAGGTGACCTTTCCTTCCACGACGTTGACGCCACGCGCGAGGGCCGGGTCACGGGCGACGGCTTCGGCCAGGCCGTAGTCGGCAATCGCCTCGACGTACGGGAGCGTTGCGTTCGTCAGCGCCTTGGTGGACGTGATCGGCACGGCACCGGGCATGTTCGCAACGCAGTAGTGCGTGACTCCCTCGACCGTGTAGACCGGATCGCTGTGCGTCGTCGGTCGCGACGTCTCTGCACAACCACCCTGGTCGATCGCAACGTCTGCGAGCACCGAGCCATCCTTCATCCCGGCGACCATCTCCCGGGTGATCAACCGCGGCGCGAGCGCACCGGGGATCAGCACTGCGCCGATCACCACATCCGCCTCCTGCAAGGACTCCTCGATCTGGAGGCTCGAAGACATGAGCAGGCTGACCCGGCCCGACAAGATCTCCTCAAGGTGACGCATCCGGTCGATCGAGCGCTCGAGGATCGTGACGTTCGCTCCCAGCCCGATCGCGATCACCGCCGCGTTGTAGCCGACGATGCCGCCGCCGATCACGACGACGCGCCCTGGTGCAACTCCGGGCACGCCTCCGAGCAGCAGCCCTCGGCCGCCCAACGGTTTCTCGAGGAAGTAGGCGCCGGCCTGGGCCGCGAGCCGGCCGGCGATCTCGCTCATCGGCGCGAGCAGCGGTAACGCCCCCGAGTCGGTCTCGACGGTCTCGTAGGCGACAGCGGTGATGCCGCTCTCGAGCAGCGCGTGCGTCAGAGCTTCGTCGGCTGCGATGTGCAGGTACGTGAAGAGCACGAGCCCTTCCCGGAGGCGGCGGTACTCCGCCGCGATCGGCTCCTTGACCTTCAGCAGTAGCTCGGCTTCGCCCCAGATCTCGTCGACGCGTGCGATGCGTGCCCCGGCGGCCTCGTAGGCAGCGTCGGTGAAGGAGCTTCCTGCTCCCGCTTCGGTCTCGACGATGACGTCATGGCCGCGCTGGCCGAGCTCGCGTGCGCCGGCAGGCGTGAGCGCGATGCGGTATTCGTCGGTCTTGATCTCGCTGGCAACGCCGATCTTCAAAGCGGCGTCACCCTACCTTGTCGCTTCGGTGGAGATACAGAAGGAGGCCGGCGAGCGTCTTGGCGTCCTCGATCTCGCCCAGCTTCGCGGCGATCTCCCCCGCGAACCAACGGACGACCTCGAGCTGCTCGTCACTTTCCGGATTGGCGTCGCCGCGCTCGAGCTCCTCGGCGAAGAAGAGGTACATCCGCTCGCGGCAGAAGCCAGGCGTCGTGTAAAACGCCGTCGCCTCGCGCCAGTTCCCGCCCGTCAGGCCCGTCTCTTCTGCGAGCTCGCGCCGCGCGCAAACCAGCGGTGCCTCGCCCTCCTCGAGCGTGCCCGCCGGCAACTCGAGGAGCTCGTTGCGAACCGCCTCGCGCCGCTGGCGAACGAGGGTCAGCATGCCGTCGCCGTCGATCGCGACGATCGCGACGGCGCCGGGGTGGTCGACGATCTCGCGTTCGTGTTCTCCCCAGCGTTCGAGCGTGACGTCGATCAGCTTGCCGTCGTAGACGGTTTTCGAGGCGTCCGGCTTCATGAGGCAAGACGTTCGACGCGACCCGCAGCGACACGTCCGGCGGCAAAGGCGGCTGCGAAGAAAAGCGAGTCTTCCTCCGGCCCGCGTCCCATGTGCGCGAGCGGTAGACCGGCGCACGCCGCTTCCCACCCGCTGACGTCGACCTCCAGGCGCGACTCGAGCCAGGGCGGCGCGTCGTATCCCGCGGGCCAAGGCGCGATCACGTCGCCGAGACATAGCTCGAGCACTGCCCACGTGTGGTGAGAAACGCCCTGGTGACGTTCGCGCGAATCGCCCTCCGATGCGCGCACCGCCAGGATCGGCGTGCCGTGCAGTGCACGCGCGGCGTTCGCGGCATCTGCGGCAGCCAGCCCACCGTGGCCGAAGGTCGACCCGGTGCCCACGATTCCCGGTCCAATCGCGCACACGACGACGTCGAAACCCTCGGCGGCGGACCACAGCAACGCGGACGCCACGGACACGCACTCGACGTCTCCGTCCAGACAGGCACCGACCGCGATCGACATCTCGACATGACCTCGTTCGCGCAACGCGCGCAGCGCGTCCGACAGAGAAACAGGCAAGGCGCCGCCCGGGAGCTGAACGTACGCGACCCGCGCTGTTTGCCCGATTCCCGCGCAGACCGGCACGACCTGGCTGTGCAGAGAACAGCAGACGACGGGCACCCCGGCGAGGGTGTCCGGCAGCGTGCGCCCCTCCTCCGCATGGCGTCGAGCGCTTTGTGCGGGCGTGTAGGGAAGCTTCATCACGTGAGCGTCGCTTTCCGGTGGCAGATCGAGCCCACGCGTCAGATTCGCGTAGAGAACATCGAAGCCACCGGTTCCGAGTTCCAACTCGCGGGCTTGCGTGTTGACGATCACGTCGTCGCCGAGCGCCACCGGACCGGTGACCCGCGGATATGCGACACAGGGAACGCCGTCCACCTCGAGTCGGGACAGACCCTCGACCCGCTCGACGACAGCGGTTACCCGTCCGCGTCTAAGCGTCAGCATCTCGAGCGGCAGCCACGAGAGCAAGGGTCACTTCCACCATCGCCTCGAGGTCTGCCACGGTGATGCGCTCGTCCGGCGTGTGGATGTCCTGCATGCCGTTGGCGAGGTTGAGGCACGCGAGCCCGTGCTCGTTGAAGACGTTCGCATCCGCTGCGCCGCCGCTGAGCCCGTAGGCAGGCTTATAGCCGCTCTGTTCGAGTGCCGTGTGAGCGATCCGGACGACGGGATCGTCTTGCTTGAAGCGATAGCCCTTGTAGCTCTTCGACACCTTCGTCTCCACCTCGCAGTCCTCGAGCCCCGCCGCAAAGGAGAAGGCGTCGACCATCTCCTGCACCAGCTCATCGAGCTTGCGTTCGTCGTGCGAGCGCGCCTCGGCGTCGAGTGTGCACCACTCGGGAATGATGTTGCCGGCCTTCCCGCCATGGATGATGCCGACGTTCGCCGTCGTCTCCTCGTCGACGCGGCCTAGGCGGAGGTCCGAGATCGCGCGCGCCGCGGCCGCGATTGCCGAGCGTCCTTCCTCGGGATACATGCCAGAGTGCGCGGCGCGCCCGTGGAAGCGAACCTGCATCGCCCGTGAGTACGGCGCGCCGAGGATCACCTCGCCGATCGGCGCAGCCTGGTCGTAGACGTATCCCAGCCGGGCCTGCAGGCGCTCGAGGTCGAAGGCGGCCGCACCGAGCAGTCCTACTTCCTCCTTCGGCGTGAACAGGAGCTCGATGCCGCCGTGCGGGCGGTTCTCCGCGAGCACACGGCGAGTGCCTTCGAGCATGGCGGCGACGGCCGACTTGTTGTCCGCGCCGAGGATCGTGCCGGCCGCGTTTCTCACTACCCCGTCCTCGATCACCGGCTCGATCGGGCCCTCGGGCGGCACCGTGTCGAGATGCGCGCACAGGAAGATTGGATTGCCGCCGTCCGTCGCCTCCAGCCGGCAGTAGACGTTGCCGATGTTCGAGCCGACCTTCGGGCCTGCGTCGTCCTCGTCCACCGACAAGCCGAGATCGTGCAGATAGCCGATCACGACGTCGGCAACCGCGCGCTCCTCGCCCGGCGGGCTTGGGAGCGCCGCCAGCTGGGTGAAAAGGTCGACGACCTCGGAGGCCACCGATCGATCTTATTGACGGTTAGGCGGAGGCTGCGCCGACGGCCGACCGCTCACGTGAGCGCGCGAGTGCGGCACCGATGAAGTCGCGGAAGAGCGGCGCCGGACGCGTCGGCCGCGACTTGAACTCCGGATGGAACTGGCTCGCCACGAACCACGGGTGATCGGGCAGCTCGACGATCTCGACGAGCCGACCCTCTTGGAACGTGCCCGAGACGACCAACCCGCTCTCCACGAGCGCAGGACGGTAGTGGTTGTTGACTTCGTAGCGGTGACGGTGGCGTTCGTGCACGACCGGCTCGCCGTAGGCGTCGTGCGCACGGGTTCCGTCGACCAGCTCCACGGCCTGCGCGCCGAGCCTCATCGTGCCGCCAAGATCCTCGATCTCTTTCTGCTCGGGCAGCAGGTCGATCACCGGGTGCGGCGTCTCGGGATCCATCTCGGTCGAGTTCGCGCCGTCGAGGCCGAGCACGTGACGGGAGAACTCGGAGACCGCAACGTGCATTCCGAGGCAGATCCCGAGGTACGGGATCTCGCGCTCGCGCGCAACGCGGCAGGCCAGGATCTTTCCTTCCCAGCCGCGCGAGCCGAAGCCTCCCGGCACGAGCACCCCGTCGACCTGTTCGAGCAGCCCGGTCGCTTCTTCCAGAGACATTCCTTCGGCATCGACCCAGCTCACATGCACCTTGGCGCTGTGGTGCGCACCTGCGTGCTTGAGCGCCTCGTGCACCGAGAGGTAGGCGTCCTGCAGCTTCACGTACTTGCCGACCAACGCGATCTGGACGATCTCCTCGCTCTGCTGCATCCGCTCGTTGAGGTCGAGCCAGTCGCTCAGGTCGGCTTCAACCGGCGGCAGACCGAGTTTCTCGCCGACCAGGCGGTCGAGCCCTTCGGCCTTCAAGCGCGATGGAACGACGTAGACGTCGGGAACGTCCGGGCACGCGATCACTGCTTCGGGCTCGACGTCGGCGAAGAGCGCGATCTTCTCGCGAATGTCCGCGGACAGCTCCTCGTGCGAGCGGCACACAACGATGTCGGGGTGGATACCGATGCGCCGCAGCTCGTTGACGGAGTGCTGCGTCGGCTTCGTCTTCAGCTCGCCGGCCGCCTCGAGAAACGGCACCAGCGTCACGTGCAGATAGAGGACGTTCTCCGCGCCCACCTCCCGGCGGAACTGGCGGATCGCCTCGAGAAACGGGAGCGACTCGATGTCGCCGACCGTTCCGCCGATCTCGCTGATCACCACGTCCGTCGGAGTCGACACAGCGCTCGCCCGAATCCTGTGCTTGATCTCGTTCGTGATGTGCGGGATCACCTGCACGGTCGCGCCCAGGAACTCGCCCTTGCGCTCCTTGCGCAGCACGGAATCCCAGATCGCGCCGGCCGTGTGGCTCGCAGCGCGCGTCAGATTCTCGTCGATGAAGCGCTCGTAGTGACCGATGTCGAGGTCGGTCTCCGCGCCGTCCTCGGTGACGAACACCTCCCCGTGCTGAAACGGGCTCATCGTGCCGGGATCGACGTTGAGATACGGATCGAACTTCTGCGCCTGCACGCGCAAACCGCGCGCCTTCAACAGCCGCCCGAGCGAAGCGGCGACGATTCCCTTGCCGAGAGCCGAGACGACGCCGCCCGTGACGAAGACGTACTTCGTTGGGCGGGCCGAGGTGCTCATTGGGCAGCCTCTGCCCAATGAGCGAGGGAAGGGGCATCGGGGGAAACCGTGAGGTTTCCCCGCTTGTTCTCCTCGGCCCACGCGGCGATCTCAGCGGCGCGGGGGCTGAGGCGACACCTAAAGAAGGGAACTCGTGAGGGAAACATGGTTTCCCTCACGGGAGCGAGCCGAAGGCGAGCGACGCTCACGAGCGGCCCAGCCGATCGATCCACGACAGAATTGGAGCCCGCTCGGTCCAGGCGCCGATGGACTTTCGCTCTCCGAGGATGGTGAGGCCTGCTAGGGCGCCGATCGCCACCCACTGGCCTCTTCCCGTGAATCGCTTCACGGAATTCAAGCCTAGCAGGGCGCCAAGCGCGTTCGACCCCGCGTCCCCGAGCATCGCCATCTCCCGAAGATCGTATGGAAGGAGCAGGACGGCGACCCCGACCGGAGCGTCGAGCGGAACGGCCGCAGCCAGATACGCCTTTAACGCACGGCCCGGTCGAGTGTCGAGCTGGTTGAGCGCGTTGGCGGCGAGACCAACGAGCAGCGCTCCGGAGACCCGCCGCGTCGCCAGCAGCCCGACCGCGGGGATGCCGACGAGCTTGAGGACACCGGTTGTCCGGCCGCTGCGTAGGTGGGCGCGAAAACCGCGCTCCGGGCCGCTCCACAGATCGTCGATCAGGCCGAGCGCCGCAACGGCGGCGACGGCCGGGCCGTTCGTCACGCCCACCTTCCAGCCGACGAGCGGCAGGCGCAGGCCGTGGAAGTTGACACCGAGGGGCCCGCAGGCGTAGATGGTGTCGCGGAGCTGCCGCGCGCGGTGGACGAACCCGCCGAGGTCGCGACCCGTCGCACGGTGACCTAGCGGAAGCTCCACCTCGCGGACGCGCAAACCCGAACGCGCCGCGTCGATCGTCATCCGCACTTCGCAGCCGAACCCGGCGGCGACTGGGAAACACGCGGCTCGAGCTGCGGCGGAAAGCGCGCGCTGACCCGAAAGCGGCTCGCGTACCTCGATGCCCCCGAGCGTTTCGATCAGTCCCCGGGCGACGCGCTTCGCCAGGCCGAAGCCTCCCCCCACCCGTTCCGCGAACGCGGCGACGGTCAAATCGCCGCTCGAGTTCAACAGCGCCTCGAGCTCGCCGCAGAGATCGGCGTCGCAGAGCAGCAACGCTCCCGGCGGTGCGGCGCGTTCGGCAGCCGACAAGGCCTGGCCCTTGCCGCGACGGGGCAGGCGCAGGACGACGGCGCCCGCTTCTTCCGCCACCTCGGCAGTGCGGTCGCGCGAGCCGTCGTCCGCGACGATGACCTCCGCGTCCGGGAACGCCCTGCGCAGGCGCGCTACGGTCGTCCCGATCACCGCCTCCTCGTCTCGAGCGGGGACGAGGATGGTCAGCGGTTCATCCACCCGCCGTCGCAGGCAGCGGAGCAATGGGCGGCAGCAAACTCTGCGCAGTCTTCTTCGTTCCGTAGCTGCCGGTCAACGTGGGATCGGCGAGCAAGGCGACGAGTGCGAGCTTCCCCACCGGCGTCTCGATGTCGTCGACGGTCGAGAAGCCTGCCCGCTGGAACGCCTTGATGGCGCTGGCCACATCGCTCGTACGCTCCACACCGACTGCAGGAACGCCGACGTCGGCGAGACCCGCGTAAAGACCCTTGAGAAAGAGAGCTGTCGGCCCGGTCTGCGGCGTCACCGAGCGAACGATCACGACGCCGTCCGCCGGCGGTTTCCCCGGACCGATCTTCTCCTCGACGAGCACGTTCTGCAATGCACTCCACAACGGGGTGTCCGTCCCCGCCACGAACTCCTGCCCAAGGTCGTGGCCGAGGTTCTTGAGCTGATCCGGCCCGGCGTAGCTTGCGAGCAGCGGCTTGTTCGCCAGCTTCGAGGCCAGAACCTCCGGGTCGATCGGAACCTTGACGAACCGGATTCGCAGCGGCGAGCCGGCACCTGCGTCGGCAAGCGCCGTTGCAATCGCAGAACGGCGAACCTTCTCCGACGAACCGATGAAGAGCACGGCGATCTTCTTTCCCTTCAACCTGTTCGCGAGCACGCTCTTGTAGGTGCCCTCCACGAAGGCACGATCAGCGGCCGCGTCGCGCTGCGTGGAATCGACCGTGGCCCTGAGCACCTCGGCCTGACTCTCGGCGCGCCGCAGGTCCTCTTCGAGCCGTTTTCGCTCCGTGTTGCCGAGCCCGTGTGATGCGAGCGCAACGCCGACGAGGATGCCGATGACGAGCGCGAAGAAAACCGCGGCAAGGGACGCGACGTGGTAGCGGAAATCGAACATCAGGGGCGAGGAGCCCGTTAGAGCTCAGCAGCAGTCTGGCACAAGGCGTGGAGAC
>DASWGR010000157.1:0-3106 GCA_036393535.1 Gaiellaceae bacterium
GGTGGCCAACCTTCTTACTGGTCATCGTGACGAACTGGCGCCCTGGCTCGCCTCGCACATGGACGTCAACGCCATCGACATCACGGGGGCCGACGGCACGTCCGCCGAGCTCGAGCGCGCCGCGGCCGACAACGTGAAGCGGGTCGTCCGAGGAGACTCCGAGACCCAGAGCCCCTGGGAGATCGCCTCGTTCCTCGAGCTCAAGACCGTCTGGCACCCGGTCGGCCAGTAGATACTTCCCGCAGTGAGGGAGCGCCGCTTCAGCCAGGCCATCTCGGAAGGTGACGGGATCTCGGTGATCGTCGACGTTGGCGATCCCGAGGCGGCACGCGCCGCTACTGCGCAGGGTGCCGAGGCCCTAGCCGTGCACGGCGACGTCGGCGATTTGCGTGCGGTGACCGAGTTGCCGATTCTCTGGCGCGCATCGGGATCGCCGGCGGAGGCTGCGCTCGCCGGCGCCGACGCGTGGCTGGTGGCGGTCGAGGACGCGGGCGAGGACGGCGACTGGCTCGCGCGCCAGCACGCGGAGGCGGTGGAGCTCGGGCTCGACTGTGTCGTCGAGGTGCGGAGCGAGGAGCAGCTCCAGCTTGCGCTCGAACGCCTCGACCCGGAGATCTTCCTACTGGCAGCCAGAGACGGAGAGGACACGGACGCCCTGAGTCAAGCGCTCGAGCTCCTGCCGGACATCCCGGCGGGCAAGCTCGCCGTCGCGGACGTGGGCGTGTCGAGTCGTGAACAGGTGGACGAGCTCGAGCGGGCGGGAGTCGATGCGGTCATCGTCGGAACGCGAAACGTCGCCGAGCTCGTCGGTGACGCCTCACCGCAGGTCTAACACCGGCAACGTGGTCGACCGCTGGGCCGGCACCCGGTGGGGCGGTCGTGGCACGGCGCTCGCGGCAATCCTCGCCGGCGCGGCGACGATTCGCTTCGTCGGCATTCAGTACGGGCTTCCGTTCGGGAACCTGCTCAATCCCGACGAAGGGTCGATCGTGCCGCGCGCCTGGAAGCTCGTGCACGGCGGCGGCGGCGACCCGCACTGGTTCGATTACCCGACGCTGCTGATGTACGTCAATGCGCCGTTTCAGGCGTGGCAGCACGAACCGTCTTATCTGACCGCCCGAATCGTGGGTGTGGTGCTCGGTCTGGCGGCGATCGCCGCAGCCTGGTGGCTCGGCCGCCGCGCATTTGGAACGCCGGCAGCGGGAGTCGTCGCCGCCGCCGTGGTCGCCGTGTGCACGATCCACGTCGCGTATTCGCGCGCCGCGGTGACAGACGTCCCGCTGACGCTGGGCGTCGCGGTCGCCCTCGCGCTGCTCGTGGCGGGCCGGCTCGAAGTAGCAGGCATCGCAATCGGCCTCGCCATGGGCTTCAAGTACCCAGGCGTCTTCCTGCTTGTCCCGCTGGTCGTCGCCGGTTGGAAGCAGTGGCGCAGGCTCGTGGTGTCCGGTGTGCTGGCCGTAGCGGCATTTCTCGCGTCGAGCCCGTTTATCGTCGTGCACGGCCACCAGGCATGGCACGAGGCGTTTCGCGTGCAGCGACTTGCGCGGGACGGCTGGCTCGGCTTCGAGCACGACAACATCGCGCCGATCGCCTTCGTCGGGCGGCTCTGGGAAGGGATCGGCCCCGCGCTCGTCATTTGTGGAGTCGGGCTTGTCGTCGCCCTTGCGCGCCGCACTCGCGTCGACCTGATCCTCGGGTCGTTCGTCGTCGTCTACTTCGCCGACCTCCTGACGTTGAGTGCGCATTTCGATCGCTACGTGCTTCCGCTCGTGCCCGCGCTCGGGGCACTCGCAGGGCGCATGCGCTCCCTCGCACCGGTGACCATGCTGTTGCTCGTCGTGCCTCTGACTTGGTCGATTCGCGACACCAAGGAGCTGACTCGCACCGACACGCGGATCGTCGCGCACCGGTGGGTCGAGCACCACATCAAGCCGGGGACGCGCATCGCGGCAGATCCGTCGACGCCGGCCTTCGAGCGGCTGCAAGTGCTTCCCTTGCTCCTGCCGGGCCCAAAGCGTGGCTTCGACCCGAACCGAAACGTTGCGCGTCTCAGCAGCCTCGGCATCCGCAACGTGGTGGTCACCGGCGCCGTCACAGATCGTGTGCTCGCCGCACGCGATCGCTATCCACGCGAGGCCGCTTTTTACGACGACCTGCGCATGAAAGCTCGGCGCGTCTTCTACGTCACCCCAGGCCGCGATCTCGCTGGACCCTGGGTTGCCGTCTACCGATTAGGCGCGTAGCAGCGGACGAGTGAGACAGGTCGGCCCGCCGTCGCCCTTGCGGGAGATCTCATTGCCGCGGTAGACACTCACGTTCACGCTCGCCTGTTCGAGCCGCTTCCTCGTCTCCACATTTCCCTCGAGCGCCAACGCGACGCGGGGCGCCAGCGCGAGCACGTTCGGGCCCATCGTCTCGAACTCCTCGTCGGGGACCTCGACGATCCGAATCTCGCGCTCCTGGAGCAATTGCACCAGGCGCACTGGTAGCAGTGGCAGATACGCGACGACCAGATCGTCGTCGAGCGGGCTCAGCAGCGAGAGCAGATGGAGGACGACCTCGGATCCGTGCAGGTGCGGGAGGTCGAATGCGAGCACGTCCACTCCGGGCAGGGCGGTCTGCAAAGCCTGGATACCGTCGTCGTTCGTGCGGTAGCCGCGGCCGACGATCAGCGTGCTCTCGTCGAGCCAGATCGTGTCACCGCCGTCGGCCGATGCGGGGGCCTCGAGTCGCGCGGCGATCGGCACACCCGCGTGTTCGAAGTCTGCCGCGATCGCGTCCATCTCAACCAGGCGCCCCTCCTTTCCCGGCCGCAGAACGATCGCCCCGCTATTGGCGACGATCGCAGGATCGAAGACGTAGATCGCATCGGGATCGGTTGGGAGCCTGGTGTCGGCCAGAACGATCTCCGCGCCGCCTGCACCGAGTGCGTCGCAGAAAGTTTCGTGCTCTTCCGCGAGCTTGGCGATGTGAGGCTCCGAGCGCCAGCCGTACTCTCGCCAGGTCGCAAAACCCGCCGCGCGCGGCGGTCGCACGAGCACGCGCCGCAGAGTTGCCGTCATGTTCTGCCCGCCGAAGAGCAATTGCACTAGAGGCTCGATGCGAA
>DASWGR010000158.1:0-3215 GCA_036393535.1 Gaiellaceae bacterium
TCGCCGGAGGGGGTCTGTACTGACGTAGGCGTAATCACCGCTGAGCAGGCCGCTGAGGTGCAGGGGGCGGGCGCTGCCGAGGCCGGTGTTGCCCAGGAGTTCATCCAGGCGACCGCGGCGGGTGGACACAGTGATGCTGTCGGGACCGTCTCCGTAACGGGCGCTGACCACGTCATGGAACGGAGGGAAGGGGAAGCCCGGCGGTGCCAGGTTCGTAGTCTTGGCGATCGCGAAGTCGCTTAACGCGCGGCCAAGTGTCTTCCTCGGGAGCAGCGGCTTGTAGCCGACGCTGGCCGCTGCAGAGGAGATCGCGACGCGCTGGAAGCCGAAGTCATGAGCGACCTCAACCGCGCCAGAGGGCTTGGGGACGGTGAAGTCAACGGCGTTGGTTGTGACGCCGATCTGGAGGTTGTGGACGGTTTCAATCGATGTCCATCGTTTGGTGCTGTGGGCGTATTGGGTGACCTGGAGCACGAGTCCCGATGCTTTGTCGATGACCACGTCGACGCGGACGCCGTAAAAGTCGTAGAGGCTCTGACCGGGCGTGAACGTGACGGTGAGTTCCCACGCTGGGCGGCCGTCGAGAGTGGTGTTCTTGACACGCGGGTTGCGGTCCGCGAGCGCTCCTTGTACCCATGCACCCAGTCGGGCCTCCGGGCCATACGTCAGCGAAGCGGGGTCGAGATTCGAGGCGCGGATGTAGAGCGGTCGCCCGGTTCGAGGATCCGTGAACTGGCCGAAGGAGATCTCGATGCCGGCGCGGGCGTCGTAGGCAATGTCGTTTCGCCGGGTCGCACTGAGAGGGAGAGTGAGGCTCGAGTAGCTGCCGTCCGCGCCAATCACGAACTTCGATGGCTGCGGTACTACGGGGGTGCAGTTAAGGCAACCCGGGACGCCGCGAGGGCGCGGTCCCGGCGTCTGCGTCCGCACGGAGAACTCTCCGCTGACGCTCTGTCGAAATTGCAGCGCCTCCGCGAGCTTCGCGCGCACTTCCGCGGCAGAAGCCGCACCGGTACCACCGCGTGTGACAAGCACTCCGATTGCCCCTGCAACGACAACGACAGCTGCCGCAGCGACGAGCGCGCCACGGCCGGGCCGTAGGGCCGGCCTCTGCGGCTGCACGATCTCGCGTAGCAGATGCTGCTTGCGCTGCTCGAGCCGGTCGGGCGGGAGCTGGCGTGTCGGCGACGGTGAGTAGTTGGTGCTCATGGCTCGACAACCTCTTCAGTCCGTTCACGCTGGTCCTCTAGTTCATGTCCGAAAGCGGGTTCGAGTTCCCGAAGGCGCGCACGCGCGCGTGACAGTCGCGAGCGCACCGTCCCGACCGGTATCCCAAGTGCGATCGCTGCGTCCTCGTAGCTGAGATCGGACCAGCCGCAGAGCGCGAACACCTCCTGCTCGCGCTTCGGGAGATCCCTGATCAGCGCCAGAACGCGTTGCATCTGCTGCTTGTCGTCGAGACGCGCATCTGCAACCACCTCGGAGCTCTCGTCTTCCGGCGGCACGGGCACACGCCTCAACGCTGCCGCGTACCGCCGCTGCGAGCGCCGCTGGTTGCGCACGACATTCGTCGCGATTCCATACAGCCAGGGCAGGACTTTGTTGGGCGGGAGCTCCTTCTGACGTCGCCGCCAGGCCTCGAGGAAGACGAGCGAAAGCAGATCCTCAGCGATCGACCAGTCACCTATACGCCGGAAGCAGTAGTTGTAGATCGCGTTCGCGTGGCGCTCGAACAGCATCCCGAACGCATCCACATCACCTGCGCCCGACCGCAACCACAAGGTTGAGTCGTCGGGCACCATCGATTCATTCATGTCCGGAGACCGCTTCAAGGTTCCCATTCGTCAGCGAAAGCGACGGCTGAGGAAGCGCGAGCCGGCAAGGCAGTAGCGCCACGGGCGGTCCGCGGCTTTCGTGATCCCGATCCGCGGGCCGCGCACGATCTCCGGCTCTTCGTCCCGCGCGCGCAGCTCGAACGGGGCGCGGTCGAGCGGCAGGCCGTCGTGCTCGTGCGTGATGCCGAGCGCCTGGCAGAGGCGCCCGGGACCCGCGCAGAGCAGGCGCTCGTTCTCCGTCCCGCGACGGACGCGCATCGCCTCGAGCCCCTGCGTCGGCTCGAGCGCACGGATCAGCACCGCGTTCGCAACGCCCTCGGGCTCGCAGACGAAGTTCAGGCACCAGTGGACCCCGTACGAGCGGTACACGTACGCGTGGCCGGGCGGCCCGAACATCGACCGGTTGCGCTCGGTGCGCCCGCGGTAGCCGTGCGCGGCCGGATCCTCGTGGTCGTACGCCTCGAGCTCGACGATCACGCCGCCGACCCCGTCGAAGAGGAGCGTCGCCCCGATCAGCTCCGGTGCGATCTCGTGCACGCTGTGCGCGAAGAAGTCCCGGCCCAGCTTGGTCACACCAGCTTGTCGCGTTTCGCGTCGTAGCGAAGCAGCGCGGGGAACGCCGCGGCGACGGCGAACGTCCCGAGCACGCACGCGAGGCCCCCGGAAACGATCGAGAAGCGCAGGCTCGTCAGCGAAGCGACGACGCCCGCCTCGACGTTCCCCAGCGTCGGTGCGCTCGCGACCTGCATGAACTCGATCCCGGTCAGCCGCCCGCGCAATCCTTCGGGCGTCGCGCTGAGCATGATCGTGGAGCGAAAGACGGCGCTGATGTTGTCGGCGCCGCCCGCGAGCGCGAGCAGAACCAGACCGAGCCAGAGCGAGTTCGAAAAGCCGAACGCGGCGATGAAGATCCCCCACGCCGACGCGGCGACGGCGACCGCGAGCCCCTGCCGGCGCACATGCGGAATCCAGCCCGACGCGAGTGAGGAAACGAGCGCGCCGGCGTACGGCGCCGCGTAGAGATAGCCGACGAGCGACGCGTGCCCGTACCTGTGCACCGCGATCGCCGGGAACAGCGCCATCGGCATCCCGAAGATCATCGCGTTCACGTCGACGAGCATGAAGCCGAGCACGACGGGCTGCCCGCGCACGTAGCGGAAGCCGTCGAGAATCGAGCGCAGGCTCGGCCGGTCCGCGTCCGCGACGGGCGCGATCCGTGGCAGCGCAAAGATGCTCGCGATCCCGGCGCCGAACGTCGCGAGGTCGAACGCGTACGTCGTCGTCAGCCCAACGGTGCCGATCAGGACGCCGCTGAGCGCCGGGCCGCCGACCGAGGCGAACGAGCTCGAGATGCTTTCCAGCACCAGCGCCGCGGGGATC
>DASWGR010000159.1:0-2135 GCA_036393535.1 Gaiellaceae bacterium
GAACTCGTCGTGCTGCTCGCGGATAACGGGGCTCATCGCCGAGCGGAAGAGCACGGCGTCCATCTCGTAGCGTGCACTCTTCAGCGCACCCTCGATGATGTCGAGGGTGACGGGGTCGACCTCGACGTCCGGGATCTCTGCAATGCGGAGTTCTTCGGTGACTGCCATCTCTCCCTCGCTCAGTCGTTCGGGGTGATCAGGATGTTGAAGTTCCGGTCGACACTCGCCCGGTAGCCGGGCAGCACGACCGTCGTCGAGTCGAACTCGGTGACGATCGCCGGCCCGCCGAGCACCGCGCCCGGCTGGAGCTTCGCGCGGTCGTAGATCTTCGTCGTAAGGCGCTCACTGGCGAAGACAACCTCGCGCTCGTCGACGACGGCAGCGGCTGTTTCCGGCGAGCCGACCTCGCCCGTCGGCAACTCGGGCTTCGGAACCGCGCCGTAGCCGACCGCGCGCAGGTTGACGATCTCGGACGCGGTGCCCGGCATCCGAAAACCGTAGAGCTGCTCGTGCAAGCCGTTGAAGCGCTCCTCGAGGTCGGCGAGGGCGCCGGAACGCACCTCGTCCGGGACGAGCGCGACCGGGATCTCGTACCCCTGGCGGTGGTAGCGCATGTCGGCGCTGTACGCGATCCCCTGTGCATCCTCCGGGATCCCCTCGCCCTCGAGCCAGCCCTTTGCCCGCTCGCCGAGCGCGTCCAGGATCCCCGCGACCTCGGCACCGCTCGCGTCGGCGAGCAAGCGGATGTACGTCTGCGCGAACTCGTCGCGGAAGTCGGCGACAAGGTCGCCGATTGCACAGAGGAGGCCCGGTGCCGGCGGAATGATCACCGGGAACGAGCCCATCAGCTCCGCGAGGGCATTCGCGTGCAGCGGGCCCGCGCCGCCGTAGGCGACAAGCGCGAAGTCTCGCGGGTCGTGGCCGCGCTGCACCGAGACGAGGCGGAGCGCACCGGCCATGTTCTCGTTGACGATCGCGATGATTCCCTCCGCGGCCTGCTCGACCGAGTCGAGGCCCATCGCGTCCGCGATCGTCTGCACGGCTGCGCGCGCCGCCTCGACGTCGAGTTCCATCTCGCCGCCGAGCAGACTGGGGGGCAGGTGGCCGAGGACGACGTTCGCGTCCGTCACCGTCGGGGCGACGCCGCCCCGGCCGTACGCGGCGGGGCCGGGCTCGGCACCGGCCGACTGCGGGCCGACACGCAGGGCCTTCGTCAGCTCCGGCACGTGAGCGATCGAGCCGCCGCCCGCGCCGACCGTGTGCACGTTCACGGCGGGCACCTTGATCCGGAAGTGACCGATCGCCGTCTCGCGCCCGATTGTCGGCTGGCCGTTCTGGCAGAGGGCGACGTCCGTCGACGTCCCGCCCATGTCAAACGTGAGGATGTCGTCGTAGCCCGCTTTGAGCGCAACGAACAGCGCGCCGGCGACGCCGCCCGACGGGCCGGAGAGCACGCCGTAGATCGGGTTGCGCGCGGCCTCGCGCGTCGTCATCAGGCCCGCGTCGGAGCGGAGGATGTTGACCTCGGCCTTGGCGCCGATCCCGGTCAGCTGCTCCTGCAGACGATTGACGTAATCCGCCACCTTCGGCCGCACGTACGAGTTCATGCACGCAGTCAGCGCGCGCTCGTATTCGCGAAACTCGGGCAGCACCTCGGACGAGAGGGTCACCGGGAAGCCCGGGTACAGGCGCTCGACGATCTCGCCGATCTGCCGCTCGTGCGCGCCGTTCACGTACGAATTGATCAGCGCGATCGTCAACGTCTCCACTCCCGACTCGACGAGGCCGTGGACGATTCCCTCGACCTGCTGTTCGTCGACGGGCGTGCGCGTCTCGCCGCGCGCATCCATGCGTTCGGCCGCCTCGCGCGTGTCCGCGAGGGAGGCCGGCGGATCGGGCTTGATCATGATGATCCAACCGGCGAGCGGCCCCGGCGTCTGTGAGCGCGCGAGGTGGAGGATCTGCTGGAACCCGGTCGTCGTGATCAGGCCGACCCGGGCGCCCTTCGACTCCAGCACCGCGTTCGTCGCCACCGTCGTCCCGTGCAGGATGTTGCGCACGTCGCCGACCTCGATTCCCGCTTCCCGGCAGATCCGGCGAACGCCGTTCAGCACGCCCTCTGACGGATCGCCGGG
>DASWGR010000160.1:0-8081 GCA_036393535.1 Gaiellaceae bacterium
TGGGCGGCCGGGAGTGCGAGATCGGTGAGCGCCTGCTCCGGCGCGGCGATCCGCCGCTCGCGGATGCCGGTGCGCTCCATGATCCACTCGTCGGAGGTGTCGACGAGAGTCGAGAGCTCGTCGTTCGTCAGCACCCGCTCGGGAACGTACGCACCGACCCCGGTGATCGAGATCGGCGGGCCTTGAGCCTTGCCGATCATCGCTCCCCCGCGTCGTTCGCCTGCGGCTCACTCCCTTCTTCAGCGTACGCCTTCACACCCGCGGTGAAGCGATCGGCGCGGGTGAGAAGGAGAAGAGAACGGGAAACCTCCCGGTTTCCCGAGACCCTTCCCCCGCGGTGAAACGCTGAGCAAAGAACACTCATCGTTCCACCGCAAACGTCAGGGTCGCGCGACACGCGAGCTCGCCGTCCACACGCGCCTCCGCCTTGCCACGACCGATCGGGCCGCGGACCCGCTCGAGCTCGCAGCGGAGCTCGAGCACGTCACCCGGTTCCACGATCCGCTTGAAGCGGCAGTCATCGATACCGGCGAAGAGGGCGAGCTTGCCTCGGTTTTCCTCCTCGCTCAAGACGGCGACCGCACCGGTTTGCGCGAGTGCCTCCACGATCAGCACGCCGGGCATCACCGGCCGGCCCGGAAAGTGGCCGCTGAGATACCACTCATCGGCGCGAACCGTCTTCCGCGCGACCGCTCCCTCACCGGGCCGAAGCTCGAGCACCTCGTCGATGAGAAGAAACGGCTCCCGATGCGGGAGGATCTGCTCGATCGCCTCGCGGCCGAAAGGCGTGACGACCGTCACGCCACGTCCGAGAGCTTGTCACGCAACCGGCTGCGGCCGCGATGCGCGTAGCACTTCGCCGTTCCGACGGGCATGTCGGCGGCGACCGAGATCTCCTCGAACGAAAATCCGAGCGCGTCCTTCAGGACGACGACGCGCGCCTGCTCGGGCGCGATCTCTGCAAGGCAGCGGTTCAGCTCGCCGCGCAGCTCAGCCCGGTCGGCCTCTCGCGCGGGATCCGCGTCGGTCGCGGCCCGCCGATCCTCGAGCAGCGGCTCGCAGGCTCGCGCACGCTGCCGGTTCCCCACATCTCGACAGGCATTGATCGTCAGCCGGTGCAGCCAGGTCGCGAACTGTGACTCCCCCCGGAACTGTTTGATCTTGACGCAGAGCTTTGCCAACGCTTCCTGCGCCGCGTCACGCGCATCCTCGGAATCGCGAAGCAAATGACCCGCGAGCTTCTCCACGCGGGGTGCGTGCCTTTCGCAGAGCGCCTCGAGAGCCCTCGCGTCGCCATCTTTTGCTCTCTTCACCAAGATCGGATCACTCAGCCGCGCGTACGCAAGAGGCCCTTCCGGACTGGCGGACTGCTGGATTTGACGCCGACGCGCGCGTGGCAGTTGCATTTCTCCGCTCTAGTGTAGGAGCGTGGACGATTCGCTCGCCCCAAACGCGGTGAAACCCCTTCTCCCTGGCCGCTTCGGCCAGGTCTATCGCTACGCCGAGACCACCTCCTCCACCCAGCGGATGCTGGCGGAAGACGAGGCGGAAGGAGCGGTCGCGGTGGCGGAGGAGCAGACCGAGGGGCGGGGCCGCCTCGGGCGCACCTGGGAGGCTCCCGCGGGCACGAGCGTGCTCGTCTCGGTCCTCCTGCTGCCCGCGGTCGCAGCGTCGAGGCTCCCGGAGCTCTCGCTGGTCGCCGGCAACGCCGTCGCGGAGGCGATCCTGGAGGTGACGGGGATCGAGCCGGCGGTCAAGTTTCCGAACGACATCCTCATCGGCGGACGCAAGGTCGCCGGCATCCTGGCCGAGTCGAGTGAGGGCCGCGTCGTCCTCGGGATCGGCGTGAACGCCAACCAGACTTTGGAGCAGCTCCCTGCGAAGGCGCGGACGAAGCCGACCTCGCTCCGCCTCGAGCTGGGCGAGCCCGTCAGCCGCTTGCAGCTGCTCACGGCGATCCTGCTTCAGCTCGAGCGCGCGTACGACGCGTGGGCTAGGGAAACTTCAACGTGCGGCTGACGTTTCCGGCCGCATCCTGCGCGACGATTCGAACACTGCGCACACGGGCTGCGTGAAACGAGAAGACACCGGCCCTGACGGCGCGGGTCACAAGCTTCCCGTTCAGCGTGAGGCGAACGGTGGCGGCCTCACTGATACGAAAGCGCAGGCCCCGGAAGGAGAGGGCGCGCAACTCCGGTGCGACGGTGTCGATCCGGAAAAGTACGGTGTGGACGACAGTTCCAACTTCGTTCATCGCAGTGAGGACGGCCGCGTACTTTCCGTCTTCGAAGCCGGTCGGGCTCCAGGCGGCGGTTTGTGGACCGACGGGCAGATCCCCGGAGTACACCGGCGCCAACGTCTTCCCGGCCTGCGCGATGTCGAGCCTCACGGAGGCGTTGCGCGTGAGCTCGAACGACAACATGAGCTCGTCGGCGACACCGTCGCCGTTCGGTGAGATCGCGGCGGTCGTCGTGAAGCCCCGCACAGTCCGGTCGACGAGCACGGGTACGACCGATGTGACGGTCGTCCGGCCGTCGTTTGCGCTGAGCGCGATCTCGTAATTTCCGTCTGCGATTCCCGCCGCCGCAAAACGGAACGATTGCTTCCCGGGCCGCTTCTGCTGGGAGAACAGGACCGAGAGATCGCTTCCGTCGGGGCCGCGCAGTGTTGCCGTCACCGTCGCCGGAGCGCTGAGCGTGTACGAGATCACGCTCGAGTCGGTCTGCCCGTCTCCGTTCGGCGTGATCGTGCGCGGGAGCGCGGTCGCCGAGGTGATCGCGAGCGCGACCGGCTTCGCGCCGATCATTCCGACGGCCGGACGAACTGTGTCACCGGCGGCAATCGTCCAGCTGTACGACCCTTGCAGCACGGTTGCGGCATCCCACGTCCAGTCGATGTCCTGGCTCGTCCCCGTCCCGCTCGCCACGAGGTTGCCCGTAGCGTCGGTGATCGTCACCGTCCAGGGCAGCGGCTCGCTCAGACGTGCCTGGAAGCGCACCTGGCCGCCGAGGGCGCCACGGACCGAAGGTGCGTACAGCTTCGGCAGGCCTGCACTCTCCGCCTGGCGCGCGATCGCGTCGAGCTGGGCGTAGAGCGCAGCGCCCGGGCACGTCGTGAAACCCGTGTCGCGATGCCCCGAGACGGCGCGGATGAAGACCGGGACACCGGACGCGAAGCGCGCGTTTCCACCTGAGACCCAGGTCAGCGTCGACTTGGGATCGACGTGCGCGATGTCGAGGCGCCAGGCCAGCAGGTTGGCCAGCGCCGTGCGCGCGACGGCGGCCGGAGCGCTCGAGGTGTACGTCCCGAGCACGGCGACACCGACCGAGCCGGTGTTGAACCCTTCGGCATGCGCGCCGATGACGGGTTTGTCGACCCCTCCGTAACGGCCCTCGAAGACCTGCCCGTACTTGTCGACGAGAAAGTTGTAGCCGATGTCGTTCCAGCCGTTGCCCTTCACGTGGTAGACCTCGATGCCGCGCACGATCGCGGCGGACTGCGAGGCGGTGTACGAGTTAGTGCCGGCCGTGTGATGGACGAGCGCAAACTGGAGGGTGGCTGCGTAGCTCGGCGGCGCACGGCGGATCGCCTCGTTCGCACCCCAGGTCTCGCGGTCGATCAGAAGTGGGGAGCCGGTCAGCGAAACCCGCCGCAGAGGAATCCGTATTTCGGGACTGCGAACGAAATAGGCCCGCAGGCGGGCGACGCTTCCGCGCAACCGGTACTCGATCCGATCGGACGGTCCGGTCCAGTAGGGATTGCCCACACGCCAGCCACGCGCGCCACGCGCCTCGACGGTGCCGACATTCGGGAGATCCTCGGCCTCCGGGTCTGCGCGCTGCCAGGCGCTCCACCGTCCTTCGAGCGAGCGCGTGCGGAACTGCACCGTGCCCGGGCCGCGCCAGTGGAGGCCAACCAGGTCGAACTGTGGTGTCGCAGCGCTGAGCATGCGACCGCCGTGCAACGGCACCTCGCGCATGGTGAGGGATGCGCCTCCAAATGCCGTGGCAGGCGCGGCGAAGAACAGCACTGTGGCGACGAGAAGAGACTTCATGGCTGCGGCCTCCGTCCAGGGTGCCTGTTGCCGCCTTCGGCCTCAAGGGCGCACGCCCTGCCCTGATAGAATCCTTACGAGTTGAAGAACGCCTGTTTGCGGGGACTTTTGCTCGTTGGGGCGTTTCTCGCCTTTACGTCTTCGGCCACGGCAGCGGTTCCGCGCGTCCTGGCGATCCACTTCGACGCGGACGTGAACCCCGTCACGCAGAACTATGTGTGCGACAACCTGAGCCGCGCGGCAAAGGACGGCTACGCCGCCGCCGTGATCGTGCTCAACACGCCCGGCGGTCTACTGCAGTCGAAGGACAAGATCGTGCTCTGCGAACTGAACGCGAAGCTACCGGTGCTGGTCTGGGTCGGGCCCAACGGCGCCGCCGCAGGCTCGGCCGGGGTCTGGATCGCCGAGGCCGCCGACTTCCTGGGAATGGCGCCGCAGACGAACATCGGCTCCTCCACTCCGATCGACTCAGGAGGTAGCAACATCGGCTCCGATCTCCGGCGCAAGCTGATCAATCACGAGGCCGCGTCGCTGCGTGCGCTCGCCCAAAGTCACGGGCGCAACGCCAAGTGGGCCGATCGCGCCGTGCGCGTGGCTACGAACGCAACGGCCCCTGAGGCGTTGAAGATGAACGTCATCGAGGCGGTCGCACCGACACTCCCATCCCTGCTCGACCAGGCGGACGGCGTGAAAACTAAGCCGCGTGGCTACACGCTCCACGTCGCCGGCGCACAGATTCACAACGTGCACCTTGGCTTCTTCACACGGCTGCTCAACACGCTGATCGATCCGAACATCCTCCCCCTGCTCTTCCTCGCAGGGCTTGCTGGGATCGGCTTCGAGATTTTCCATCCGGGCGTCGTGCTGCCCGGCGCGCTCGGCGCGGTCGCGCTCGTCACCGCGCTCTTCGGTTTCTCGGTCCTGCCCATCAGCTGGGGCGGGCTCGTGTTGATGCTCCTCGGAGTCGCGCTGCTCGTCCTCGACGTTCACGTGACGACACACGGGGCGCTCACGGTCGCGGGATTGATCAGCATCGCAGTGGGCTCGATCATGCTCTTCCAGAACGCGCCCGGCTTTCACACGTCGAAGCCTCTGGTGATCAGCATCGCGGTCACGCTCGGAGCCGTATGGGCTTTCGCCATCAGCAAGGCGGTGGAGGTCCGCCACAGGCCGGTCGCAGTCGGCGCACAGTTGATCCCAGGCTCGGTGGGTGAAGTTCGCGACGGCGGCCTCGTCTTCGTGAACGGAGAGCTGTGGCAGGCGCGAGCCGCCGGCGGCCAGGAACTTCGTCCGGGTGAGCGCGTGCGCGTCGAGTCGCGGGACGGCCTTGTCCTCACAGTTAGTCCCGAAGGGACATAGGATCCAGTCATGAGCGTCGCACTGGTCATCGTCGCCGTACTGGTCTTCCTCGTCGTCCTGTTTCTCTTCTCGGCGATCAAGGTCGCCCGCGAGTACGAGCGGGGGATCATCTTCCGGCTCGGCCGCCTGCTGCCCGAACCGAAGGGCCCGGGCCTCTTCCTGCTCATCCCGGTAGTCGACCGGATGGTCAAGGTCGACCTGCGCACGATCACGCTGACGGTCCCGCCGCAGGAAGTCATCACCAAGGACAACGTCCCTGTGCGTGTCAATGCGGTCGCGTACTTCCGCATCGTCGCCCCCAAGGACGCGATCGTGCAGATCGAGAACTTCATGGTGGCGACGTCGCAGATCGCGCAGACGACGTTGCGCTCCGTCCTGGGACAGCACGTACTCGACGAGCTCCTGTCGGAACGCGAGAAGATCAACGCGATCCTCCAGGGAATCATCGACGAGTCGACTGCACCCTGGGGCATCAAGGTGTCCATCGTCGAAGTGAAGGACGTCGAGATTCCGTCCTCGATGCAACGCGCGATGGCCCGACAGGCCGAAGCCGAGCGTGAACGGCGCGCCAAGATCATCAACGCCGAGGGCGAGTTCCAGGCAGCCGAACGCCTGAAAGACGCCGCAGCTGTGATCGGCGAACAGCCCGTCGCCTTGCAGCTGCGCTATCTGCAGACGCTCCTCGAGCTCGGCTCGTCGCAGGCGACGACGATCGTGTTCCCAGTCGACCTGATCCGGCCTTTCCTGGAAAAGAAGGCCGGCGGGCCGATCTGAGCGGCGAGCTTCGCCGCGATCCGGACTCGGGCCGCGTCGCGGTAATTGCTCCCGGCAGGGCAAAGCGTCCCGGCGCGGCCCGGCCGCTGCTCGACCCTCCGAGCCCCGGCGAGCTCGCGTCGTGCCCGTTCTGCGCCGGGCACGAGGACATGACCCCACCGCAGACGCTTGTCCTTCCCGAGCAGGCCGATTGGAAGGTGCGCGTGGTCCCCAATCTTTATCCGGCGCTCGAGCGGCAGGAAGTCGTGGTGCACAGCCGACGGCACATCCGCTCGATCGCGGAAGCTGCGGGCGACGAGCTCGAGCTCGTTGCCGAAGCATGGCGCCGTCGCGCCGCAGACGAGCCCGGTTACGTGTTCCCGCTTCTGAACGAAGGGCACGACGCCGGCGCCAGTCTCGCGCACTCGCACTCGCAGCTTGTCTGGCTGCCCGAACCGCCCGCGCTTCGAGCACGGCCCCGAGCGGAGACCGTCTTCGAACGTGACGAGCTGACTGTCGCCTGCCCGTGGGCGAGCCGCATGCCTTACGAGACGGTGATTACCCCGACGGAGCCCGAACCCGATCCGCTGGAGAGCGCGCACCTCGCACCCGCGTTGAAGCTGCTCGCCGACGTCGTGCGCCGGCTCCAACGGCTGGAGGGCCAGGTCCCACTCAACGCGTGGCTCGAGCGAGGCCCGGACGACTGGCGGCTCGTGCTCTTCCCACGACTGAACATCCTCGCCGGTCTGGAGCTCGGCGCCGGCATCTTCGTCAACACCGTGCCGCCCGAGGAGGCCGCGGTCAGGCTACGCGAGGCTAGCTAGAGCTCTAGTGCGGCTTCGGGCCGGCGCGCCGTGGACTGCCCTTCACGGAACCGGCGGGCCGCATCGATCGCGGCGCCGAGATTGAGACCTTTGTCCTTGGCCTGCTTGATCAGCATGACCGTCTCGAGCGCATCGATGTCGTAGATCCGCTGCTTCTTGCCCTTGGTGGGGATCTGTGCCTTGTTCGTCCAGTAATCGAGCTGCATCTTGGAGATACCGGCAATCTGGCAGACCTGGCCGAGATAGAGCTCCACTTTGCCCAGGTGCTCTGCGAGATCGATCGGCTCGAGAAGATCTACCTGTCGACTTACCACCATGTCGTCCTCGCCTTCTTGTGAGCTCGTACCCCTTGTTTCAAAGGTATATCGCTCTTTTTTCTGATGGGGAAGGGGTGGCTTCAAAATCTCCCCCTTTTGGGGTACCGCTTGACGGAGGTTTGTGGCGTCGGTCTACGCTTCCGGGACAGCTTCAGGGCTGTTCGTGGCATCGCTCTTGTCCTCTGCGGCTTCGACGACCGGCGCAAGGGTGGAGACGTGCTCTCCCTCGCGCAGTCGCATCACGATGACCCCCTGCGTGGAACGGCCCGACCGCTTGATGTCGTCGACCGACATCTTGATCACCGTGCCGCCGTCGGAGATGAGCATCACCTGATACCCGTCGCGCACGACCCGAGAGCCCGCCAGCTGCCCCTTCGCCTCCGTCAGCTGCACTGTCTTGACTCCAAGTCCCCCGCGACCCTTGACGGGATAGTCACGGACCGGGGTGCGCTTCCCATAACCGTTCTCCGTCACCACGAGCACGTCGGCGGCGTCGTGGGCGACGTTGACCGCGATCACCTCGTCGCCTGCGCGTAGCCGCATGCCCTGCACGCCGGAGGCGTCCCGCCCCATCGGCCGTACGTCGCTCTCGTGGAAGCGAATCGCCTGGCCCTTGCGCGACACCATCAGGACATCGTCCGTCCCTGAGGCATGCCGGACGCCGATGAGCTCGTCGCCCTCGCGCATCTTGATCGCGATGATCCCGTCGGAGCGCAACGGCGTGTTGTAGGCGGACATCCGCGTCTTCTTCACGACCCCGTTCTTCGTTGCGAA
>DASWGR010000161.1:0-2728 GCA_036393535.1 Gaiellaceae bacterium
ACGCGTCGTTGCACTTCGCCGAGCACCGCCGCCGCGGAGCGACTTCGCGATCCACCGCGAACGAGCGGGATCACACAGAAATTGCAGGAGAAGCTGCAGCCGTCCTGGATCTTCACGAAGGCGCGTACCCGGTCGAGACGGGCGTCCGCCTGAACGCAGCCGATCGCCCCCACGTCTCCGGCCACGAAGGCCGGTGTCTGCTCGCTCGGCCTGGCGACGACGATGATGTTGCCGGGGAGACCCGAGAAAGCGTCACCGGCGAGATTCGCAGCACAGCCGGTCACGTAGACGCGCTCGTGCGTTCGCGCCGCGCGCACGGCGGCCTGGCGTGACTTTCGAACCGCCTCGTGGGTGACGCAGCACGTGTTCACGACCGCGACCTCGGCGTCATCAGGCGCGTGCTCGACGTGGCCGTCCGCGAGCAGGCGCTCGCGGACTTCTTGTGCGTCCGTGTGGGAGACCTTGCAGCCGAGGAAACGGACCGAGAACGTCGTCACCGGCCTGATGCTAACTGGCTTGAGAGCACCACTTTCACGTCGCCTCGTAATGATCCGCGGCCCAGCCGTCGCGTGTGATGCGGCGCAGATGCCTGAAGCCTGGGAGCGGCGCGTTGTCGGTCGGAAGGTACCCCGACGTCACGAGAGTCCTGGAACGCAGACGGGGTGCGAGGGCCTCCACCGACGTGCGGGTGATGTTCGCAACCGCGACCTCAGTAGCGGGAGCCTCCTCGTCGAGCACGTTCGACCGACGTGCATCGACCTCGACGCCGTTGGCCGCGGCGTTCGCGATCGTTGCCGCGACCGCATTCTCGTCGGCATCGAGGGCGATCACCGGTGCAAAGCCGAGCTTCGCAGCGACGATCGACAGCACGCCGGAGCCGCAGCCGAAGTCGACGACGCTCGTCGGCTCGAGCTCGAGCATCAACTCGACGCAGAGCTGCGTCGTCGGATGGGCGCCGGTGCCGAAGGCCCGACCCGGGTCGATCACTACCGGGATCGCGTCGGCAGGCGGGTCGTGCCAGGGCGGGCCGATCCAGAGCGGTCCGACACGTACCGGTTGGTGAAACGCCTTCCAGCGGTCGCGCCAGTCGGCTGCGACGTCCTGGCCTCTGACGCCTCCAAAGACGTGCCAAAGACGTTCCTCACCGCTCGCGTCGGTATAGGCGACGAGCTCGATCCCGTCGGCGAGGTCAACTTCCTCGAAGCCCTGAGGGAAGAGCTCGAGCATCTGTGCGCGCGCCTCCTCTGCGCGCTCGACGGGGACGGCAACCGAGACCCGCCGGATGGCGTTCAGCGGAATGCGCTCTTCAACTTGTCGAAGAACCCCTCGCCTGACGCGTACGTCGCGTCCGTCGACAGCCCGTCGAACTCATCCAGCAGACGGCGCTGCTCCTCGGTCAGCTGCCGGGGGACAGTGACTCGAACGAGGACGCGCTGATTCCCGCGGCCGAACCCCTGCAACACCGGGAGCCCGCGTCCGCGCAGAACGCGGACCTCACCCGGCTGCGTCCCGGGTTCGAACGTCAGCTCCTCGTCGCCCGCCAGCGTTGGCACCAACACGGTGGCCCCGAGCGCGGCCTGCGTGAACGTGAGGTCGACGGTCGTGTAGACGTCGTTGCCTTCGCGCACGAAACGGTCGTCGTGCCGCACGTGCACCTCCACGTACGCGTCGCCGGCACGGGACCCTGGCGTTCCCGAGTGCCCTTCGCCGGTCAGCCTGATTCGCTGGCCGTCGTGGATGCCCGGCGGTATCTCGACCTCTAGGGTCCGCTCCTCGAGCACGCGGCCGGCGCCGTGGCACTGGTCGCACGGCTGCTCGATCAGCTGTCCCGAGCCGGTGCAGGTCGGGCACGTCCCTGCGCGCACGAACTCTCCGAACACGCTGCGCGAAACCTGTCGAACTCGGCCGCTACCTCCGCAGGTCGGGCAGGGACGGATCGCAGTATCTGGCTCCGCGCCGTTTCCTCCGCAACGCGTGCACGGAACGGCAACGCCGAACGGCACCTCGACCTTGGCCCCCGTCGCCACCTCGGCAAGGCCGATCTCGACCTGCGCGGCGATGTCGGCGCCCCGGCGACGCCCCCCACTCCTCCCTCCCCCGCCGAAGAGATCGTCACCGAAGAAGGCGGCGAAGAGATTCGAGAGGTCGCCGAGGTCGAACGAGGTGGGCTCGAAGCCGCCGCTACGGAGACCGGCGTGCCCGAAGCGGTCGTACAGCTCGCGCCGCTCGGAGTTGGAAAGGACCTCGTACGCCTCGACGATCTCGCGGAACCGGTGATCGGCGTCCGGCTCCTTCGAGACATCCGGATGCAGCTCGCGGGCAAGGCGCCGGAACGCTCGCTTGATCTCGTCGGCGCTCGCCGTTCGCGACACGGCGAGAACCTCGTAGTAGTCGCGCTCAGTCGTCGCCATACGCTTGCCTTAGCGTAGCGACGGCCTCAGTTGTCCTCGTAGACCTCCTCGACGAAGCGCGAGAGCTCCTGCGCCGCGCCTCGAACCGAGCGAATCGCCCTACGGCACCGCTTGCGGTGCCGTCTTCAGGACGCATGGGCTCTGCCCGTGCGTCCGTCTAGCCGGGGCGCACCACAAGGTGGCCCTCAGTTGTCCTCGTAGACGTCCTCGACGAAGCGCGAAAGCTCCTGCGCCGCGCCCCGGACCGAGCGGATCGCCTTTTCGTAGTCCATCCGCGCCGGCCCAAGCAAGCCGACCGCCCCGAGCGCGCGGTTCGT
>DASWGR010000162.1:0-4812 GCA_036393535.1 Gaiellaceae bacterium
GCGCGCGCTCGACCGTGGAGATATCGTCTACGGCTTCACGACCGGTGTCGCCTCGCGCAAGCGCGTGCGGATCGAGCCGGGGGACGTCGAGGAGTTCAACCGCCGGCTGATCCAGAGCCACCGCGTCGGTCAGGGGCCGGAGGCGCCGGCAGACGTTGTCAGGGCGACGATGCTGCGGATGGCGAATGGGTTCGCCACGGGAACCACCGGCAGCCGGCCCGATCTCGCCGAGCGGCTGGTCACGGCGCTGAACGGGAACGAGACGCCGCCGGTTCGCCTGCTTGGGTCCGTGGGCCAGAGCGATCTCGCTCCGAACGCCGACATCGCACACCAGCTCTTCCGCGACACCCCGCTGGCGGCCGGCGAAGGACTCGCGCTCGTCAACAACAACGCTTATTCGACCGGCTTCGCCGCGCTCGCAATCGCGGATGCCGGGCGCCTGCTCGATGTGCTGCACATTGCCGGTGCGCTCGATCTGGAAGCGTTCGGCGCCAACTTGACGATCATCCATCCGGCCGTCGCTGCCACCCGGCCGTACGAGGGGGTGCGCGAGTCGCTCGAGCGACTGACGCAGCTGCTTGACGGAAGCGCTCTCTGGTCACCGGGGGCGGCACGCAATCTTCAGGACCCGCTCACGTTCCGCGGTCTGCCGCAGGTCCTCGGGGCGTTGTGGGACGCGCTCGACTTCGTGCGCGCCCAGCTCGCAGTCGAGCTGAACGCGGCGAACGCGAACCCGCTCGTCATCCTCGAGGAGGAGCGGGTCGTCTCCGTCTCCAACGTCGACGTCCTCCCGCTCGCGGCTGCGCTCGACTTTCTTCGCATCGCGCTCGCTCCCGCGCTCACGTCCGCGAACGAGCGCTTGATGAAACTCCTGCAGCGGCCTTTCTCCGGTCTTACCGACGGCCTCGCCGCTCGCAGTGGGCTTCACGAGGACGGGCTTGCCGAGCTTGGCAATGCGAGCCACGCTCTGACCGCGGAGGCGCGTCTGCTTGCACAGCCGGTTTCGTTCGAGCTCGCCAGCACGACCCAGGCCGAGGGGATCGAAGATCGGATGACGCTCGCCCCGCTCGCCGCCCGCCGGCTCGCCGAGATGGTGGAGCTCGGCGAGCGAATCGCCACGATCGAGTTGGTCGTCGCAGCCCAGGCGGTTGAGCTTCGGGATCCGCCGGCCCTGGGCGTCGGTACCCGGCTCGCCCTCGAGCTCGTTCGCGAGCGTGTGCCCTTCACGTCCGAGGGCGCTGCCCTTCCGCCTGACCTCGAACCGATCAGAAAACTTGTCCGCTCCGGGCTGAGGCCGGGATAATCAGGGCACGCGAATGACTGCGACTTCCCCAGACAACGGCCGTCTGCGCGCACGGCTCGAGCAAGGCCCGGTGATCTGCGCCGAGGGCTATCTCTTCGAGCTCGAGCGGCGCGGCTACGTGCAAGCGGGCCCGTTCGTGCCCGAGGCGGTCCTCGACCATCCTGAGGTCGTGGCGCAATTGCACCGGGATTTCGTCCACGCTGGTTCGGACGTCGTTCCGGCCTTCACGTATTACGCGCACCGCGAAAAGATGCGCCTGGTCGGCAAGGAGGATCTCCTCGAGGAGATCAACCGGCAGGCGCTCGCGATCGCCAAGGAGGTTGCTGCCGAGACCGATGCGCTGGTCGCGGGAGACATCTGCAACACGAACGTCTTCGCGGAGGACGACGCGTCGCAGAGCGCCGCGCGCGCGATGTTCGAGGAGCAGGTGGGCTGGGCGGTCGAGGCAGAGGTCGATTTCGTCATCGGGGAGACGTTCTCCCACGCCGAGGAGGCCCTCGCCGCGCTCCAGGCAATCAAGGAGGCGGGTCTGCCCGCCGTCATCACGCTCGGGATACACCAGCATCCTGTAACGCGGGAAGGCTGGACGCTCGGGGATACATTCCGGCGGCTGGAAGCCGCAGGTGCCGACGTCGTCGGCCTCAACTGCATGCGCGGCCCGGCCACGATGCTGCCGCTCCTCAAGGAGATCAGGGAGGCAGTCTCCTGCCACGTCGCAGCGCTGCCCGTCCCGTATCGCACGCACGAGCATGAACCGACGTTCCAGTCACTTCGGGATCCCAAGGCCCTTCCGGGCCAGATGCCTTTCCCAACGGCGCTCGATCCGTTCACCTGCAACCGCTACGAGATCGCGGAGTTCGCCAGGGCCGCGCAGCAGGCGGGCGTCAGCTACCTGGGGCTCTGTTGCGGCGGCGCTCCGCACCTCGTCCGGAGCCTGGCCGAGGCGCTCGGGCGCACACCTCCGGCCAGCCGCTACTCGGCGGACATGTCCAAGCACGCCTTCTTCGGAACCGACGAGAGCCTCAAGCAGGAGAATCTGGCCTTCGCGGAAGAGCTCTGACGACCGCTGTAAGGCCCCGCCAACGGGCCACTAGACTCGCTGGAACTGGGCTTGGTTGAACACCAGCTTCACTGCCTGCGATTAGAGGTCGCGTCGTGGAACACCTGTCCGTCTGTAGAACACATCGTCGGCGATGCCGGCCGCCGCCGGTCTGAGCGGCGAGAATGTAACGAGACCCGGAGGAGTCGAGGCCTATGTCGGCAATAGGTCCCGCTCCATGCGGCAGGAGAGTGTTTGACGGGCAAGGCAGTCCGGCTCGAGTGTGGTGCCGCAATGCGCACAGCGGACATTCTGGGCGACTGCGGGCCTAGTGGTCCACGAAGACCGGTGAACGGCACGTGATCGTAGAAGAGGCGCTGTGCGTTTGCCAGCCTTCTGGCTAACAGCCAGTATGCTCGTCGGCATGTCGGCTCTGTTGCCGTCCAATGTCACCCGCTCGGCGATCTCGCGATGCGGTCTCGCCGACGCGTGAGAGCGATCGTCTTTGCGGGCACGGGCGGGCGCGAGGTCATGCGCCTCGAGCAGCGGCCGGATCCGGTGCCGGGAAGTGAAGAGCTGCTCGTGGCGGCGAGGTTCGCGGGTGTCAACACCGCTGATCTCGCGCAGCGGGCGGGAGCGTATCCCGCTCCGCCGGGGGCGCCTCGGGACGTACCCGGCCTCGAAGTCGCGGGGACGGTTGTCGCGCGGGGCGCAGCGGTGCGTGACTTCGCCGAGGGCGACCGCGTCTTCGGGCTCGTTGGTGGTGGCGGTCTGGCCGACCGCGTGCTGGTTCATGAACGCCATGTCGCATCGGTCCCAGATCGTCTCAGCGATGAGGAGGCGGCCGCCGTCCCGGAGGCGTTCATAACCGCGCACGACGCGATTTTCACGCAGGCGCGGGTCGGATTAGGCGAGGTGCTGCTCGTCAACGGCGCAAACGGCGGCGTCGGCACCGCAGCCGTTCAAATCGGCGTCGCGGCTGGTGCACGCGTCTTCGCCTGCGCTCGCTCCCACCACCAAGACCTAACCGAGCTCGGTGCGCAGGCGGTTAATTCCGGCGATGCCTTGGATCAGGTTGGGACTGCGGGCGGCGCGGACGTTGTGCTCGAGCTGGTCGGGGCGCCGAATCTCGACGGGAATCTCGAGGTACTGAAGTCGAAGGGTCGAATCGCGATTGTTGGTACCGGCGCTGGGACCGACACCGACCTGTCCTTGCGGAAGCTGATGGCGAAGCGCGCGCGCCTTTTCGGAACGATGCTCCGCGCGCGTCCGCTGGAGGAGAAAGCTCTCGCCGTTCAGGCATTCGCGCGTGAGGTCGTGCCTCTCCTCGCCGACGGGCGTGTGCGAGCTATCGTCGATCGTGTTTTTCCTGCCGAGGAAGCAGCGGAGGCCTTCGACTACATGGCGGGTTCAGGCAAGTTCGGCAAAGTGCTGCTGGCGTTCTAATGGCACGTGTCGCCTTTATCGCCCATTGCCTCCTGAACCAGAACGCGAAGGTGGAGGGCGGCGCCCTACGGCCGGGGATCTGGGAGCCGGTGCTCGATCTTCTGCGAGAGCACGGATACGTCATCCGTCAAATGCCGTGCCCCGAACTCGCCTTCGGCGGCGCGCGCCGCTTCTGGGGCATACGCGAGCAGTTTGACACTCCGCTCTATCGGAGGCATTGTCGCCGTCTGGCAAGGCTCGTCGCGTGGTGATGAAACAGCATGTGTCTGCGGGTGATGATGTCGTGCTGATCGGCGTCGACTCGAGCCCGACGATGGGCGTCGACTTCTCGCCGTCTGCTCCAAGCTGGGCGGGTAAGCCCGACATCGGCGAGGATGACTCGACGCTCGTGCGCGGTGACGGGATTTTCCTCGAGGAGTTGAAGGCGGAGTGTGCCGAACGTGGGCTCCCGTACCCTCGCTCGACCGGCATCCGCCACTGGTTTCCCGATTACGATCGCGAAGAGGAGAAACGGCGGGTCGAGGCGCTCCTAAAGGGCGAGACCCCGTAATCGAGTCTCGGCCACTTTGCGAGCGGTTCAGATCGCGCATTCGTAGATGACTCTCGACCCCCGCTCGCTCGTGTCGCGGTCGTCGCGGATTCCCTGCTCGAGCTGCTGATGCCAGAACTCCAATCGCGCGGGTTCGGTGCGATTCAGCTTCCGCCGGCGGAACTGGAGCCAGACGTTGCCGCCGCGTGGCTCGAGCAGGTCGCCGAGCACGTGGCCGAGTTCATCGCAACGACTACGAAGGCGTGCTGGCGGACGACGGCACATACGGCGTTGAGTTGGACACGGCTCTAGCCGCGCTCAATGTTTCGCCGTTGCCTCAGTACGCCATCCAGCCCCCGTCGACGAGCAGGTTGACCCCGGACAGGTAGCCGGAGTCTTCGGAGGCGAGAAAGAGTGCCGCCCCTGCGACGTCGTCAGGGCAGCCGAGACGGTGTAACGGTGTCCGTTCGCGAGCATAAGCAAGGGTTTCCGGAT
>DASWGR010000163.1:0-7786 GCA_036393535.1 Gaiellaceae bacterium
CCAATAGACGTCGCTGAGCGCCAACAGGCCTAGCTCATCTGAGCTGACGGCGTCTGCGACTCGCAGTGCGCGATCGCGGCTGAGGCCGTTCTCGTACAAGGCAGTACCGCAATAACGTGTGCCAATACGCTGTTGCATCACGCGCGTCGTCACACCTGCGCTTGCCATTGCCGGCACGATGATCTCTCGCCACGCCTCCTTTGGGATCGTGTCGCGGTTGGGGTTCCTTGGTCTTCGATCGAAGAGCGTTAGTAGTTCGACCCGCTGGCGTCGCTTTCGACTTCCAACAGCGCTGACGTGGCCGAGAAATCGCTCGGCATCCTGCCGCGCCCAGATGTCGAGCCGGAAGCCTGGTCGGCCTTTCGTTCCCATCTCGATGCGTTTGACCCGCGCATTGATGCCAAGGCGCAGAAGAAGAGACTGCACGCCACGCGTGAGGAGCTCACTGCTCGAGTCGTAACGGATGACAGCGACACCCGTCTTACGGTCGGCGCGCAGGCAACCATCTGTGGCCCAGAGATGACGAAGAAAGAGCGCGATCTGTTCAGGCGGCTGTGCGAAGACAGCGTCGGGGATTCGCTTCTCCCATGAGCGTAAACCGAACACGCCGAGCTGATCCAACCACTGCGCGATGGGATTGCGAACTCCGTGCGTCAGGTGTCTTGCCGAGGGAAGGTAGACCTGAAACCAGCTTCGCTCTGGATGGATTCGAGGTCGCACCGAAGACCCGAAGACGTCAGTGGCGAGAGAGGCGACCAACTCGGCCAAATCGCGGTCCTTGGAGGTGTACTGAATCGTGTGGCGCGGGAGCGTGCAGCCGTCCCCGATGAGATGCCCAAGCAAGGCCAATTCGGAGTCAGTCATTGTCTGAACGCCATGGCCTTCCAGCCGCCGCGGCAACGCAACGCGTGCACCGGGGCCGAGATCGTCGAGCCGGCGCCAGCCGCTGAACGAGAGGAACTTGTGGTTCCCTGTGGCGCGAATCGTGCGGCCGAGACGTGTCCGAAGCCGGTAAACCGGTTTGCGGCCGGTCGCGAACGCGTTGGTGACGACGCGCGACTCTAGTCTCCAAGTCTCCGGGTTGACAGCCGAGACGCGGAAGCCGCTGCGGCCGGCGAGCTCGCTGATCGGCCGGTAAACGCCCTGATCGGGAAGGTAGACCCGCGAGTCGCCGGTTAGACAGCCGGACTCGCGCAGGTCGGACAGGATCGGCCGCTTGTCGTGCCGCTGTTCGACCGCGCGGGACAGCTGCGACATAGCGAGGATCGGCACGTCGAGATCGCGTGCGAGCACCTTGAGGTTGCGCGAGATCTGCGAGACCTCCTGAACGCGGTTCTCTGCCGTCGTCCCAGAGGTCATCAGCTGCAGGTAGTCGACGATGATCAGCCCGAGGCTCGGCTCGCGTGTCTTCAGCCGACGCGCCTTGGAACGGATCTCCATCATCGTGATCGAGCCCGTGTCGTCGACATAGATCGGCGCCTTCATCAGCTTGTCGCCGGCCGCGACAAGGCGGGGCCAATCGTCTTGCGCGAGCTTGCCGGTGCGCAGCCGTTGCGACTCCACCTTCGCCTCGCTGCAGAGGAGCCGCTGCGTGACCTCCGACTTCGACATCTCGAGCGTGAACAGCGCAACCGGGATCTCGTGCCGAAGCGCAAGGTTCGCCGCCACACAGAGGCCGAGCGCCGACTTTCCCATGCTGGGACGAGCGGCGATGATGATGAGGTTCCCGGGCTGGAAGCCGGACGTCAGCCGATCGAGGTCGCGGAAGCCGGAGGGGGCCCCGGTGACATCGGCGCCGGCTTCGTACAACGCGGTGATGCGCTCGAAGCTCTCCTTCAGCAACTCCTCGATGTGGCTGAACTCCGTGGTGACGCGGCTCTGCGAAAGCTCGAAGACGACCTGCTCGGCACGGTCGACGAGAATCTGCGTCTCGCCCGGGCGTTCCCAACCGAGCTGGGCGATCTGCTGTCCGGCGGCGATGAGGCCGCGGAGCGTCGCCATCTCGTGGACGATGCGCGCGTAGTGCGCCGCATTTGCCGTGGCCGGCACGAGCGCTGCCAGCTCGTGCATCCGCACGCGCCCGCCGACGGCCTCGAGCTCGCCACGTTCCTCGAGCTCGTCGACGAGCGTGATCGCGTCGACCGGCTCTCCTTTCGCATAGAGCGCGAGGCCCGCGCGATAGATCTTCGCGTGGCTCTCCCGGTAGAAGTCGGAGGCATCGAGGACCTCGCTCACCGCTCCGATCGCACCCGGGGAGAGCAGCATCGCCCCGAGGACCGACTCCTCGGCCTCGAGGTTCTGGGGTGGCGCAATCGGAGCGGCTTCTGCGAGCTGGGCGACAGGTGTCACTCGGTCGGAGTGAACCACCCTTGTCCGTGTGTTTCCATCTGTGGGAATGTGAGTTCTCGACATGTCTTTTTCGCCCCGTTTACAGCGGAAAAGAACAAATGTTCCCATACGGTTCGGACGGAGCCTGTTGATGGTTCGACCGCTACGAGCGGGAACTTTTTCGGCAAGTCCACAGGGCGTGGAAAGGCCTGTGAATCGTTGTACCCAGGCTTTCCACAGAAACGCAGGGACGCCGCTCTACAACAGGGGCAAGATTGTGGACATGATCGCCCCGGTCGGCGTCTCGATCGCAGCTCAGTCGCCGGACTGGATCTGGGGTGGCTAGCTCTGTTCTTCGGGTGTGCCCGCGTCGACCGCGCGGTCGAACTCATCTTCTTGGAGCTCGCCCTCGACGTCCGCGCGTGACGGCTGCAGCTCGCCGGCCGCGACCAGCTGAGCTTCCTGTGCGAGCGCCGCCGCATCCAGCTCGTCAAGGCTGAGCTCGTGCTTCTCCTGCTCTTCGGGAGGGGCCTCTGCCGCCTCTTCGGCCGCTGCGAGCGCCTCGAGCTCTTCCTCGGGCGGCAGCTCGCCGCCCTCAGGCACGACGAGGGTGCGCACCTCGACGGTGACGTCCTGGAACAGCTCGATCGGCACCTGGAAACGCCCGATCCGCTTGATCGGATCGCCGCCGATCTTCCGCCGGTCGACGCGGACCTTGTGCTTCTCCCACAGCTGGTCCGCGATGTCCGTCGGCGTGACCGATCCGAACAGCGAGCCGGTGGGCCCGGCCTTCAGGTCGAATCTGAGCTCGATCTGTCCGAGCCGCTCGGCGACAGATTGTGCGTCCTCGAACGTCTTTGCCTCGCTCTTGGCACGGCGCTCCTCGACCTTGCGCACCTCCGCGACGCGCGCCGGCGACGCCGCGTCGGCGAGACCGCGCGGGAACAGGAAGTTGCGCGCGTAGCCGCGCGCAACGTTCACGACCTCGCCGCGGAGACCGACCTTGTCGACGTCCGAGCGGAGAATTACCTCCATCAGCGGCCTTCCCTACCCTCCGACACATAGGGCAAGAGCGCCATCTCGCGTGCGCGCTTGACGGCGACGGCCACCTGCCGCTGGTGCCGCCGGCAAGCGCCGCTGATCCGCCGCGAGCGGATCTTGCCCCGTTCCGAGATGTACCGGCGCAGCTGGTTCACGTTCTTGTAGTCGATCTCGTCGACCTTGTCCTTGCAGAAGAAGCACGACTTCCGCCGGATCGGACCGGAGGACTGGCCGGGACGCTTGCGCCCGGGCGCCCGGTCCTTGTCTCTCTTTTCTCCTCCTCCGCGCGGCGGCATCAGAACGGAATGTCGTCGTCGGCGGAGGCGGCGAAGTCCTCGTTGCCGGCGGTTGCAGCGGCTGGGACGAACTGACGCTCGCCGTCACCGCCGCCGCCTGCATCTTGACGGCTGTCGAGGAACTGCACGGACTGAGCAACGATCTCGACCTTCGAGCGCTTCGTCCCGTCTTGCGCTTCCCATGAGGACCAATCGAGCCGGCCGTCCACTCCAACGCGGCGGCCCTTGGCCAGATGGTTGTTGAGAGCGTCTGCCTGGTTGCCAAACACCTTCACGTCGAAGAAGTTGGGCTTGTCGATCCAGTTGCCGCCTTCGTCCTTCTGTCGACCGTTGACAGCGACACCCAACTTGAGCACCGCCGTCCCGGACGGCAGATGAGCAAGTTCGGGGTCACGGGTTAGTCGTCCAACAATGGTGACGCGGTTTATGTCTCCAGCCATGTTCTACTCCTCTTCCGAACGGATGTTCGCTTCAGCATAGGTGGGCTCTGGGACGGATCGGGCGACCGGCTCGGGCTCGGGCGGAGGCGGCCCCGGGGCGCTGCCTTCGACACGGCGAACCGCGAGGTGCCGCATGACGCCGTCGGTGATGCGGAGAATGCGCGACAGCTCTGCGAGCGTCTCCGCGTCGGCGTCGAAGTTCAGGAGGTGATACGAGCCCTCGCCCTTGTGGCCGATCTCGTAGGCCAGCCGGCGTCGTCCCCAGACGTCGTGCCGGACCCACTTCCCCTTGGCGTTCTCGACGAGCTCACGCGCGCGTTTGATGATCTCCTCCTGCCGCCCTTCGGGCAGGTCCGGATCGAGCATGAGCAAAATTTCGTACGCAACCACTGTTCCCGAGACCTCCCTTCCTTTGGTCTGAATCGGCCTCGCCGGCTGGCGCCACTCGGGAAAACGAGGCGCGATGGCAAGGCAGGAAGGCGGCCAGTGTAGCATCGCCGCGATGAAGCACCCGCTAGCGTGGACGCTCGGTGGGTTCGCGCTGTTCGGCTTCCTGCGCCGCCGCCGCGAAGCCCCCTCCGGCCTCGACCCGCGCGCTGACGAGCTGCGCCGCAAGCTCGCGGAATCCCGCTCGATCGTGGAGGAACGCGACGAGTTCGAGGCTGCTGAGGTGACGGTCGACCTCGCCGAGCCTGCACCCGAGCATCCCGAGTCGAGGCGACGAGCGGTGCACGAATCCGGCCGCGCGACGGTCGAGCGTATGCGAGACCGCTAGCCCCGCACAACCGACCAGCTCTCGGCTGCGAGCACGGCCGCTGCGGCGACGAGGACGGTTGTCCCCCCGGGAGGGAGGTCCGCGTAGTACGCGATCGTGATCCCGGCCAGCACCGAGCCGAGCCCGATCCCCATGCCGAGCAGAATCGTCGAGCGCATGCTCCAAGCGATTCGGGACGCGGCGATTACAGGTAGGACCATCAGCGCGGCGATCAGCAGGATCCCGACGATGCGCATCGACAACGCGATCGTCACGGCGGCGAGCGCGACCGTGAGCGAGTTGAGCGCCGAGACCGGAAGCCCGGCGACGCGCGCTCCTTCCTCGTCCACCACGACCGCGACGAGCGGCCGGTAGAGCAGCGCGATCGCGGCCAGCGCGCAGGCGCCGAGTGCGGCGATCACGGCGAGGTCACCTCGCGTCACCGTCAGGATCGAGCCGAAGAGGAACTGGAACAAGTTCACGTTCAGCGCGCCGGCCGCGGACACGAGCACGACTCCGCCTGCGATCCCCGTGTAGAAGATCAGCGCGAGAGCCTGGTCGCCCGCGGTTCGACGGCGGGCACGGATCCATTCGATCGACAGGCCTCCGGCGACCGAGACCACGAGCGCAGTCAGGACGAGCGGCAGGTCGAGCAGGTAGCCGAGTGCGACACCGGCGAACGCAACATGGCCGATGCCGTCGCCGACGAGGCTGAGACGCCGCTGGACGAGGAAGAAGCCGACCGCCGGCGCGAGCAGCCCGACCACGATGCCCGCACCGAACGCGAGCCGCATGAACTCGAGGTCAAGCATGGGCGTGCGAGGGGTCGTGCCAGAGACCGGGCAGGGCTGAAGGAGGCCCGTCGAAGACGATGCCACCGCGGACGAGCACGATCCGCTCGACGAAGCGCTCGACCGCACCGAACTCGTGCGAGACGTAGAGGATCGTCATCTCCAGCTCGGTGCGCAGCCGTTGCAGCAATGCTGCGATCGCATCCTGTGCCTCGACGTCGACACCCGTCGTGGGCTCGTCGAGCACGAGCAGCTCCGGATCAGCGGCGAGCGCCTTGGCGATGAACGCACGTTGCTGCTGTCCGCCCGAGAGCGTCGTCAGGCGGCGGTCCGCGTGCGGGCCGAGTCCGACTCGGTCGATCGCTTCCTGGACGGAGACGCGGTCGGCGGCGGTGAGTGGCCCGAGTAGGCGCGTCCGCGATGCGCGGCCGGTCGTGACCAGCTCGCGGACCGTGACGGGAGCGTCGATTCCCGCCTGCGTCCGTTGGGGGAGATAGCCGACCTTCCGCACCATCAGCTCGACGCGCCCTGATGTGGGCTGCTCCAGTCCGACCACCAGTCGGACGAGCGTGGTCTTGCCGCCGCCGTTCGGACCGGCGATTGCGACGAACTCGCCGCGCTCGACCTCGAGGTCGACGTCGCGCAAGACCGGCGGCGCGTGGCCGTACGCGAACGTGACCTTCTCGAGCCGAAGCGCTAGCGACATCCGAGGGCTTTCCGCAAAGCTGCGAGGTTCCGACGCATCAGCGTGACGTAGTTCTCGCCGCGCTTCTGCTCAGCGGGCGTCAGGCCTTCGATCGGATCGAGCACGGCGGTGCGCGCGCCGACTTCACGCGCGACCGTCTGCGCCAGCCGGGGCGAGACGAGCGTCTCGAAGAACACCGTGGTCGCGCGCGTCTGGCGCACCACCTGGATCACGTGGGCCAGTTGCCGGGGAGTCGGCTCGGATTCGGGCGCGACACCGGTGATCGCTACCTGCTTGAGGCTGTACCGCGCTGCGAGATAGCCGAACGCCTCGTGACTGGTCACGATCTCGTGCCTCTTGCAGTTGCGCAGGCCGTCACGGTAGTCGCGGTCGAGCTGTTGCAGATCGGCGACCAATCCTCCCGCAGGGCGATGCAGCGCCGTGCCGATCCTTCTCGCGATGCGCGCGAACAGAACCGGGTCGAGCCACACGTGCGGGTCGTTGCCGTGGAGCGGGAGCCCGGCGAGGACGTCGATTCGAGTTCCCCGGGCTTGCTCGACGGCCTTGCTCACCGCCGGCTGAAAGCCGTGGCTCAGGTAGAGCACGACCTCTGCCTTCTCGATCCTCGCGACCTCGCGAGGCGTCAGCTCGAGGTCGTGCGGTTCCGCGCCCGGGGGAGTCAGGTTTTCAACGGCGAAGCTCTGCCCGCCGATTCTCTCGGCCACATAGGCGAGCGGATAGAACGCGGCGACGATCGTGCGCTTCCCGCTGTTGCCGCCACCGCACGCCGTCAGGATCGTCGCCACGACCAAAACGAGAACGATTCTCACAATCACGCGGCGGACGATACACTAGGTTCGTGGCCGCGATGCAGACAGCCTGGACGAAGGACGCCTTGAATGCGCTCTCCATGGCCGGGTACCGCCGCGGCGGTGCGCGCCGGGCGGTGGTGGAGCTGCTCGGGCGCCAGAACTGCTGCCTGGGCGCCCAGGAGATCCACGACCATCTACGCAGGGCGCGCCGGCCGGTCGGGATCGCGTCGGTCTATCGCGCTCTCGACGCCCTCGTCGAGCTCCGCCTCGTCAAGCGCGTCGACACCGGCGACGGGATCGCACGTTTCGAGCCGGCTCCGGCGGACGGCGATCATCACCACCATCTCGTCTGCCGCGACTGCGGGAAGGTCGAGGCCTTCAGCGACTCGCGACTCGAGCGCGCGATCGACAGCGTGGCGGGCGGGCTCGGCTATTCGGTCGACGAGCACGAGGTCGTGCTCACCGGCGCCTGCGCCGACTGCGCCGCCTGATCAGAGGCTCAACCCTCTAGCGCAGGGGGACGAATGCCGCCGCGCCCGCAACGAGGCCGCGGGCGATCTTCAGTTGGTACGGGGCTGACTGCAGGAGTCGTCGTTCGGCGGGATTCGTCATGAACCCGCACTCGACGAGGATCGCCGG
>DASWGR010000164.1:0-16850 GCA_036393535.1 Gaiellaceae bacterium
GCCGGACCTGCCGACGCCGCGGCACGGTCTTGTCGTGGTCGCCGTCGGGAGGCGGGTGTTCGCGATCGGCGGCGGTCCGCGCCCGGGCTTGTTCGTCAGCGGGGCGAACGAGTCTCTGAACTTGGACTAGCCCACGGAGCCGAGTGCCGCGCTGACTGCTGCGATGATCACACCGCCCAGCGTGACGGACGCGAGCGCGCGGATGAAACCGACTTCGAAGAACTTCCAGCGCAGCCAGGCCAGGATCAGTAGCTCCATTGCCACGACCGCGACCGCGGAGTAAAGGGCTGCCTGATAGTGCGGGATGAGGAACGGCAGGGTGTGCAGAATGCCGCCCACAAACGTGCCGGCACCGGTGATCCCGCCGCGGACCATCGGGTTGCCCCGGCCCGTCAACTCGCCCGTATCCGAGAGCCCTTCCGAGAATGCCATCGAGATGCCCGCGCCGAACGCGGTGGCGACGCCTGCGATGAAAGCGTAGTGCGGCTTGTGAGTGACGACGGCGACGGAGAAGATCGGCGCGAGCGTCGAAAGCGAGCCGTCGATGAGCCCCACCATCGCCGGCTGCACTCGCTGCAGGAGGAAGGCTTGCCGGTCGGTCATTGACTAGAGTATATCAACTCAATCGCAAGACATTAGAACATAAGGCAAACCTGACAAACAAAGTCAGGAAGACCTGACGTGCGGCTGAAGCTAACGCTCGAGTATGACGGCACCCATTTCCACGGCTGGGCGCTGCAACCGGGCTTACGCACGATCGAAGGAGTCGTGCGCGACGCGCTCGGTGTCTTTCCCTCTTTCGCCGATCTGGCGGTCGCAGGGCGAACCGACGCGGGTGTGCACGCACTCGGCAACGTCGCCAGCGTCGACGTCGAAGGCGGCCCGCCCGCACAGCGGGTCGCGGAAGCGCTCAATGTGGCGTTGCCGGACGACGTCGCCGTCGTCTCCGCGGAAGAGGTCGGGCCGGACTTCAACGCGCGGCATTCGGCGAGCTCGCGCAGCTACCGCTACCGCATCTGGCGCCGCCGCGAGTCGTCTCCGTTCGAGCAACAGCGTTCCTGGTGGTACACACGGCCGATCGACGAAGAGCGTCTGGCCGTCGCGGCCGAGCTCCTGGTGGGCGGGCACGACTTTCGGGCATTCACGCCGACCGAGACGCAGCACCAGACGTTCCGGCGGAACGTGACGGCCGCGGCGTGGCACCGCCACGGCGATGCGCTCGTGTTCGAGATCACGGCGGACAGCTTCCTCAGGCACATGGTGCGAACACTCGTCGGCACGATGGTCGCGCTGCCCCCTGAACGCATCGCGCCGCTGCTCGAAGAGGGCGCACGCAACGAGGCGGGGCGGACGGCGCCGCCGTGGGGTCTGTATCTGGAGCGCGTCGAGTACTGACGGCCGCGTAGGCTCACCACATGGCCGATTACTTCCTGGTCAAGCACGTCCCTGGCCCGGATTGGGATCATTCGCGACTGCGGCGGGAGCAGGACGGCTGGGACGAGCACGCAGCTTTCATGGATGCGTTGGCTGCGGAGGGTCTCATCGTCCTCGGCGGCCCCGTCGGTGCGGGAGACGGCGACTATGCGTTGCTGGTCTGTGATGCGGAGAGCGAAGCCGCGATCCGGGCACGTCTGGCGGCTGATCCGTGGGAAGACACGATCTTGCGAACCGAGAGCGTCGAGCCCTGGTCGGTCTGGCTGCGAGGAGGACGCGGCTAGCATCAACTGCATGCGGTTTCCTGTCGTTCTCTTCGACCTAGACGGCACAGTGATCGACTCAGGCGCGATCATCCTCGCGTCGATGCGGCACGCCGCAAAGGAGGTGCTCGGCGCCGAGGTTCCCGACGAAGAGCTGATGTCGGCGGTCGGAGGGCCCGGGCTGGAGGCGCAGATGCACGCCCTCGCTCCCGACAAGGTCGATGAGCTCGTCGACGTCTATCGCGCTCACAACGAGCCGCTACACGACGAGCTCGTCTGCTGTGCGGGGATGGACGACGTGCTGGTCCGGCTGAAGGACGAAGGCCGCCGGCTCGGAATCGTGACCGCGAAGCGGCGTCAGACCGTCGACCTTGCGTTTGCGCGCATTCCGATCGCGCATCTGTTCGAGACGGTCGTCGGCGGCGACGAGACTGCGCGGCACAAGCCCGATCCGGAGCCGCTGCTGCTCGCACTCGACCGGATGGGCGCCTGCGCAGACGAGGCCGCTTACGTCGGTGACGCGCCGTTCGACGTCGAGGCGGCGAAGGCCGCCGGTCTGTTCTCGATCGGCGTCACGTGGGGCGGCATCCATGCCCGCGAACGGCTCGAGCGCGAGAAGCCGGATGCGCTCGTCGACACGCCGGAGGAGCTTCTTGGCGTCCTCTAAGACGGAGAAGCGCGCGGCCGAGCTGCGCGACGTGCTCACCTACCACCTCTACCGCTACCACGTCCTCGACGACCCCGAGGTCTCGGACGCGGAGTACGACACGCTCTTCGACGAGCTCGTTCGGCTGGAAGAGGCGAACCCTGAGCTCGTCACACCCGATTCGCCGACGCAGCGCGTGGGCGCTCCGCCATCGGAGAAGTTCCAGAAGGTCGAGCACCCGTCCCCGATGGGCTCGCTCGAGAAAGTCACGACGGACGAGGCAGTCGAGAAGTGGCACCAGGACGTGGTCAAGCGGCTCGGCACGAGCGACGTTGCGTACGTGACGGAGCCGAAGATCGACGGGCTCTCGATCAACCTCATCTACGACGATGGGGTGTTCGTTCGCGGGGCGACGCGGGGCGACGGGCGGCTGGGGGAGGACGTGACGCCGAACGTGCGCACGATCAAGGCGATCTCGATGCGCATGCAGCTCGCCGACGGCGAGACGCCGCCGCCGCTACTCGAAGTGCGCGGCGAGGTCTACCTCCCGCTCAGCGGCTTCAACGAACTGAACGAGCGGCTTGTTGCCGAGGGGAAGAAGCCGACGCCGAACCCGCGCAATGCGGCGGCGGGATCGCTGCGTCTCAAGGACTCCACGATCACCGCAGAGCGGCCGCTGTCGATCTGGGTCCACGGCCTTGGCCACCGCGAGGGCCTCCCTTCGAACGGCCACTGGGAGTCGCTGGAATGGCTTCGCGCGCATGGATTCCGCACGAACCCGTACGCGGAGCGGCACGAGACCGTCGAGTCTGTCGCCGCCGCGTGCCGCGACTGGGAGAAGCGGCGGATCGAGCTCGACTACGAGATCGACGGGATCGTGATCAAGGTCGACTCCTTCGACCAGCAGCGCCGGCTCGGCGCGTTGCACGACCGGCCGCGCTGGGCGCGGGCATACAAGTGGGCGCCGATGACGGCGGAGACGAAGCTGAACAAGATCCACATTCGCGTCGGCCGTACAGGCGCGCTGAACCCGTGGGCGCAGCTCGAGCCGGTCGAGGTCGGCGGGGTCACTGTGTCGCAGGCGACGCTGCACAACGAGGAGGACATCAACCGCAAGGACATCCGCGAGGGTGACAACGTGATCGTTCAGCGCGCGGGTGACGTCATCCCTCAGGTCGTCGGGCCGGTGCTGCCACACGCGAAAGGGACGAAGCGGTTCAAGATGCCGAAGAAGTGCCCGCTCTGCGGCGTTGACATCGTCAAGCCGGAGGGTGAGGCGATGCACCGGTGTCCGAACCGCGCCTGCCCCTCGCGCGGGCTCGAGTCGCTGATCAACTGGGTGCAGGCCGCCGCGGATATCGAGGGAGTCGGCGAGCAATCCGTGCGCCGGCTGTGGGATCTCGGGCTCGTGCGTTCGCTTCCGGAGCTCTACAGGCTGACGAAGGACCAGCTGCTGGAGGTCGAGGGCTACGGCGAGATCTCGGCCACGAGTGCGATCGAGTCGATCGAGGCGTCGAAGCAAGTGCCGTACCACCGGGTCTTGTTCGGGCTCAACATCCCCGACGTCGGCTGGGTGACCGCCCAGAATCTCGCGCGGCACTTCGAAAGCGTCGACCGGCTTCTGGCTGCTGCGCAGGAGGACATCCTCGAGGTGGAAGGTATCGGCCCGGAAAGAGCGGAGGCGATCGCCGAATGGTTTGCGGACGAGGCGAATCGTGCGCTCGTCGAGGAGCTGCGTTCGCTCGGCCTCCGCTTCGAGATCGGTGACGAGCTCAAACCGGTTGAGGGACCGTTGACCGGCAACAGGTACGTGATCACGGGCACGCTCGAAGCCTTCACGCGCGACGAAGCGGCGGCGGCGCTGGAAGCGAAAGGCGCGAAGGTCGGCAACTCCGTCTCCGGCAAGACGACGGGACTGATCGTCGGCGAGGAGCCTGGCAACTCGAAGCTGACGAAGGCGCGCAAGTTCGAAGTCCCAGTCCTGTCCGAAGCCGACCTGGTCGAGCTCCTGCGCAGCTGAGGTCCCGTTGCGACATGTCTTGGGGTCTAACCCCGGACATGTCTGGGTGCGGGCTAGGAGCCGGCCAGGACTTGCGCGAAACGGTCTTGCGCGCGGCGGGCCCACCAGTACGACAGCGGATGACCGTTCTGTACCACTGCGAACACGTAGCGGTCGCTGACATAGCCGGAGAGCGACGACGCACTGTCCGTCGTGCCTGTCTTCGCCAGGACACGACCGCGCGCAGGCGGTTTGCTCAGGCGGTGCTGCAGCGTCCCGTTCAAGCCTGCCACCGGCAGAGCCGCGAGCAGGGCGGGGCTTACGGCCGGGTCCGCCCACGCGAGCTCCAAGAGGCTTGCCAGCGCATTGGTCGTCAGCCGGTCGAGCCGCGACAGGCCCGAGCCGTCGACGATGCGCACACCCGTCATCGGCACGCCCGCCTCGGCGAGCGTCTTCATGACCACCGACGCTCCCGCCGCGCTCGTGCCGCGGTCGAGCTCGGCGAGGCCAAGTTGTTTCAGCAGCATTTCTGCGGTGAAGTTGTCGCTCTCGCGGTCCATGAAGCGCACCATCGCCGCGAGCGTCGGTGAGGTGACACTGGCGAGCGGCTCCGACCACTCGGCGACCGGACCCGTCCGGACGGGTCCTTCGACGGTGATGCCCGCCTTCCGCAGGGCGTCGCGGAACGCCGTTGCAGCTGCGAGTGCCGGTGTGCGGGTGACGACTCGTCCCACGCGAGCGCGGTCGACGACAAGGGCCGAAAGAGGTGGAGACTCGTCGATGAAGAAGCTCGGCTTCCAGCCGGCGACGATGCGCCGCGCGTCGTACGCGCTCTCGTCGCCGATCACCCCGCCGGTCACGCTCCGAATCCCCAGGTCCTTCACCTGTGCGGCGAGAACGCGCAGGTCGGCGCGGGACAGTGTCGGATCGCCGTTGCCCTTGAGGGCCAGGGTGCCGGTCCACTGTGTGCCATCCTGCTCGCCCTCGCCGAGCACGTCGGTCTCGATGCGGAACGCCGGCCCGAGCCGCCCGAGGGCCGCGTAGGTCAGCGGCAGCTTCTCGTTCGACGCCGGCGCCAGAGACCGGTTGCCGTTCTGCTGGAAGAGGACCGTGCCGGACGAGAGATCGAGGGCGACGGCCGCCGACCGTGCGGGGGCGATGTGGGGGACGCGGAGCGCCCGGGCGAGCCGGAGCCGCAGCTGCGAGTCCTGGGTCGGCCCCGCGGGCGTCGCAGAGGGGGCTGCGAGGGCGACCAGCGCGAAGAGGGCTGCGAGAAGACGGCGGCTCACGCGGAATCCATTTTTCGGCCCCGGCCGGTTCGAGTCAAGAAGATGGGCCTATGCAGGGCAGAAGATAGTCCGGGCGGCCCATGTGCAGGGAGTGCGCAGGCTCGATACTTGTTCAAGGGCCTGGAACCGAGGTCGACGCCTCATGATCCACGACGAGATCCGCTCACTGCTCGAAGCTCCGCCGGACGGCGAGGACGCGCCGACCATCGACGCCATCGAGCACACGCTCACGGCCGGGTATGCCAGAGCGCTGGCGCTCGAAGCAGAGCGCTGGCGTCTCGAGCGCAGGATCGCCCAGGTCGCGGCGGAGCTCGGCGGGAAGTCGCGGGACGACGAGCACTCCGAGCTCACGCAGCTCGGGCAGCGGCTGTCGGTGGCCGACGGCGATCTCAGCAACCTTCGCGTGCTTCTCTCCTCGCTGCGCAGCCGCGCGGACGAGGTTCGGACAACCGTCTAATTAGAACTAGACGATCCCGCTTCTGACGGCGTAAACGGCGGCCTGGATGCGGTTGTCGATCTGCAGCTTCATGAGGATGTTCGAGATGTGGTTCTTGACGGTCTTCGGGCTGATGTGGAGCTCGCCGGCAATCATCGCGTTGTCCTTGCCGTTGGCGATCAGCTTCAGCACCTCGATCTCGCGCTCCGAGAGCTCGGCGCGAATCGTGTTCTCGATCTCCGGCTGAGTGCTGGAGGCTCGCACGCGCTGCAAGACCTTCGAGGCAATCGTCGGTGAGATCAGAGACTCTCCTTGCGAAGCGGCCTTGATGCCTGCGATCAGCTCCTGAATCGACGAATCCTTCAGCAGATAGCCGCACGCGCCCGCCAGGATGGCGTCGATCACGTCGTTGTCCTGGTCGGAGATCGTCAGCATCACGACACGCGTGAGCGGCGCGATCGTCGAGATGTGGCGCGTCGCTTCCACGCCGCCCATGCCGGGCATGTTCAGATCCATCACGACGACGTCGGGCGCGACCTCGCGGACGATGTTCAAGGCCTCCTGACCCGCGGACGCCTCCCCGACGACGTGGACGCCCTCGTCTTCCAGGAGGTTGCGAAGCCCACTCCTGAAGAGATCGTGATCATCGACGATCAGGACCCGGACCTGGCCCAGCGCCTGCTCGTCCACCTGTAGGGGCTGATTCATACTGGGCGTTCCTTCCCCCGGAGCCGCGAACGAGCCAAGTTTAGTGGAGGGTGATCGTGACCGTGCGCCGGCCCCAGGCAAGGGCCCCGGCCAGGGTCGGGAACCACAAGTCGATCGTCAGCCCCTGCACGGAGCTGCCGGTGTCGGCCGCCACGCCTTCGCCGTAACCCGGGATGGACATCCGGGTGCCGAGCGGGATCACGCTTGGATCCACGGCGACGATCCCGGGACCAACCGGAAGTCCAGTCGCGGTCCGTCCCGGCAACGAATAGCCGGTTGTGGTCACGGTCAGGGTGCGCGTGCCGTCCGTGACCCAAGTGCCCGCTCCACCGGCCGGGGACGAAGCGGTCTGCGACTGCAGCGTCTGCGCCTTTGCAACGACTTGCCGCGCCTGGTGATCGAGGGCTCTGATCTGACGGGCGTTCAGGCGTTGCTGGCGTGCGAGCGCCTTCAGATAGGAGACCCGGTGGGCCCGCGTGCTCTCGAGTACTGCAGCGGTCCGCTCGGCTCGGGCCTCGAGGGTCTGGACCTCGCGGATCCGGGCGGCGAGCTCGAGTGCGAGGCCCTGCAGCTTTACCCGTCCGTCCCGGGCGTCCGTCGCCGCCTGGGCGCCCTGGCGGGCGCTCCGCTCGAGCTGGTCGAGCCGGGTGACGGCCTCGTCGAGCGACGTGGCGCCGAGGAGGACTGCGATCGCATCGGGCTCTCCTTCTTCGTAGAGAGCCCTCAGGCGGTCACCGAGGAGGCGCTGGGACGCCTTGAGATTGCCCGCGACGATCTCGACTTCCTGCTTGACCCGCTCCCGCTCCAGCTTGAGGGCCTGCGCTCGGCTACGGAGGCCTGCCAGCTCGCTCCGTGCTCTCGCGAGGCGCGAGTCGAGGGCATACAGGTTCAGGAGAGCGGCCTGCGAGCGGGTGGCAAGGCCCGCCTGTTGGTGGCGCAGCGACCCAGTCCCTCTTTTCGGGCCTGCGCCTTCAGCTCCCGGGAGAAAGACACCGAGAAGAAGCGCGGCTCCGAGCGTCAGCCCGAGCGCGAGGCGGCTCTCCCTACGCCAACGCACGGCTTGTGACCCTAGCAAGCAATCGGACTTTGTGCGGTCCTCACACATGGGAGGAATGGTCACTTTTAGGCTCGGAAAGCGGTTGCAGACAGCCGAATACGTTGCTAGGGTGCGCGACTTGTGACGTACCGGCCCCCTCCGGTGCGCCCGTCGAACCAGATCTTCCGCGCGCTGGCAGCTTGCGGCAGGAAACGACAGGCGCAGGCGTTCTTCCTCGGCCTTCGGCGCTCGCTTGCGACGCCGAACATAAGAGGCCGTGCCGGCTTGGCCGGCACGGCCGTTCTCGCAGTGCTGTGTGCGGTGGCATCGGCGAATGCAACGCCGGGGACAGTCGCGGCGAAGCGGGCACAGGCGCAGCGGGTCCTCGCCCAGATCCAGCAGATCGACAACAGTCTCGGAGCGGCCGTCGAGTCCTACAACCTCGCCAACGTGCAACTGAAGAAGATCGAGAGCGACCAGCGCGAGAACCGCCAGCAGTTGAAGCTCACGCGCGCCAACCTGAAGGTCGCCCAGGACTCGCTCGCGGCGCGGCTCGTGAGCGCCTACACCTCCACGCAGGACAACTCGACGCTGTCGGTGCTGCTCGGCGCGACGAGCCTCGACGACCTGCTGAACCGGATCGAAGCCGTCAACTCGACCTCGCAGCAGGACGCGAGCATCGTCCAGCAGGTGACGTCCTTCAAGGCGGCGATCCAGCGTCAACGGGTCGCGTTGCGCACGGCCCACTCACAGCAGCAGAAGATCGTTGCGAAGAAGGCCGCGGAGAAGCAGCGGATCGAGTCGCAGCTGGCTTCGCGCCGACAACTGCTCTCGTCGATCAAGGGCCAGATTGCCCGGATGAGGGCCGCGGAAGAGGCGCAGCAGCGCCAGCTCGCTGCCGCGGCACGATCGCGCCTCGCGGGAGGAGTACCCGTGCCGGGCGGGATTGGCATCTCGGCTTCGACACCGGAGGGCTCGACGGTCGCGCCCCCGAACATCCACGGTGGCGTCGTCGGGATCGCGATGCAATATCTCGGTGTGCCCTACGTCTGGGGCGGATCGACACCGCGCGGTTTTGACTGCTCGGGGTTCGTGGCGTACGTCTTCTCTCAGATCGGCGTCTCGCTGCCGCACAGCTCGTATGCGATGTACGGGATGGGCACGCCCGTCTCGATCAGCCAGCTGGAACCCGGTGACCTCGTCTTCTTTACCGGCGCGAGCCACATGGGGATCTACATTGGCGGCGGCCAATTCATCCACGCGCCGCACACCGGCGACGTCGTGAAGATCTCCTCCCTCAGCGGCTACTACTCCTCGAACTTCGCCGGCGCCCGGCGGATCTAAGGCGCCGACTCGGCGGCGCCGCCGAGAGGTCGTGTGGGCTTTGCCCGCGCGACCGTTTCAACGCGCGATCCGGCGCAGCGACAGCCACAGCACCGCGGCAACCGCCAGCGGCAGCACCCACCACGCCGGGATGGACGTGGCCGCGAGTAGGGCCGTCAGTCCGAACGCGACGACGATGCCGACGGCTACGCGCCAATCGTCGCCGACCACGAAGTCCCACCAGAACGTCGCGAACCGCTTCATGCGATCGCGAGCTTCCGGCGGCGCAGCGCCGTGACAAAGCCGAGTGAGATCAGCAAGACGAAGGCGAGCACGCCGGGTAGCGACGCGTCGCCGCCCGGCCAGTCGACACCTGCTCCCTCGGCGCCCCAGAAGATCCCGAACGTCGTCAGCATCACGCCGACCGCGAATGCGAGCGTGTTCTCGGGGACGCGGCTGAGCGGCTCGCGGACGACGAGTCCTGTCGCAACGACGAGGACGACCGCTGCGCCGGCGCCGAGCGCGGCCAGCGGAATGCTCCCCTGTGTGCTTCCGAACGTGAGCACGATGAAGGCAACCTCGAGGCCTTCGAGGAGCACGCCCTTGAAAGAGATCGTAAATGCGTACCAGTCGAGCCCGGCATGTTCCACGCGTGGGGCACTTGCGGCTTCGGCTCGCTCGCGCGCGAACACCGCGTTCTCGTCGCGGATTGCCCGCCAGCCGCTCGCGCGCAGGATTGCTTTGCGTAGCCATTGCAAGCCGAAGACGAGCAAGAGCGCCCCGACGACGAGTCGCAGCACCTCGATCGGGATCACGGTCAGCGCGGGCCCGAGCGCCGCGACGATGGCGGCGAGGGCGACCGTCGCCGCGCCCGCACCGACCAGAGCCGGTCGCCAGCCGCGTGTGAGGCCCATCGCGAGCACGATCGTGAGCGCCTCGACCGTCTCGACCGCGCTCGCGAGGAACGCAGAGAGAACAAGGAAGACGTCGGTCAGGAGTAGAGCGCCTCTAACCGCGGAAAATGCTGCGCATTTTCCGCGGGTCTAGTTAGTCCCATCGCTCCGCTCGGGAGATCGAGGAGAACCTTCCGTGGCATATAGGACCTCGATTTCATCCGAGAAATGCTCGAGACACACACGCCGCTTGAGCTTCATCGTCGGTGTCACCTCTCCGTCCTCGAGGGTGAAGTCACGAGGCAGGATTGTGAACCGCTTGATCTGCTCAAAGCGCGAGAGCTCGCTGTTGACCTCGTCGACGGCACGTTGCACCGCAGGCTCGGCGGTACCCCGGTCGACATCCTCCGAGAGCGTGATCAGCGCCGCGATGTAGGGCCGGCGGTCGCCGAGGACGAGCGCTTGGGAGATCACACCATGTGTCTTGAGCGCGTTCTCGAGATTCTGCGGCGCGACGTTCTTCCCGCCGGCGGTGACGAGGATGTCCTTCAGCCGGTCGGTGATCGTGAGGAAACCGTCCGCGTCGAGGTGGCCGACGTCGCCCGAGCGCAGCCAGCCGTCTTCCAACAGGATCTCGCGCGTCGCCTCCTCTTCCTTGAAGTACCCGCCGAAGACGGTGTCGCTCTTGATCAGCACCTCGCCGTCGTCCGCCACACGCAGCTCGACACCGGGTAGCGCAGGTCCGACGGTGCCGAAGCGGTAGCGCGTCGGCCGGTTGATCGTCGCACCGGTCGTGCACTCGGTCAGCCCGTAGCCCTCGAGGATGATGACGTCGAGCGCGGCGAAGAACTCGATGATGTCTTTCGCCAGCGGCGCGCCGCCGGACACGCCGATCCGGAGGTTGCCGCCCAGACGCGACTTCACCTTGGAGTACACGAGCCGGTCGGCGAGCTTGTGCTGCAGCGCTAGCGTGGCCGGCACGGAGCGCCCCGCTTCGCGCAGCTTGCTGACCCTGCCGCCGACCCGTAGCGCCCAGTCGATCAGCCGCCGCTTCACACCTGTGGCCTCGTCGAACTTGGCGGTGACGGCGGTGTGCACCTTCTCGTACACACGAGGCACGCTCGGGAAGACGGTCGGCCGCACCGTGGGAAGCGCGTCACCGACCGCGTACGGATCGGGGCAGAACGCGATCGTGTACCCGATGTGCGCGCCGAGAAGTGTCAGGCAACGGCCGAAGTTGTGTGCGAGTGGGAGGTAGAGCAGCATCACGTCGTCGGTGACGGTGAAGTCCTGTACTTGCCGCACCTCTTCGACCATCGCGTAGTAGTTGCGGTGCAAGATCATGCAGGCCTTGGGCGGGCCGGTGGTGCCCGAGGTGTAGATGAAGGTGAAGAGGTCGTTCTCGTCGATCGCGGCAGCGGCCTTGTCGACCGCACGGGGGTGCTCGGCGGCGTGCGCGCGGCCTCGCTCCCGCAGTGCTGGGAGGTCGGCAAACGTCAGCACGTGCTCGAGCTCCAGCCCGTCGAGCTTCGCTCGCTGCTCATCGTCCTCGCAGAGTACGCCGACGGCCTCGGAGTGCCCTGCGACGTACTGGGCGTCCTTCGGCGAGTTGTTCATGTAGATCGGGGCGCCGACGGCGCCGATCAGCCCGAGGGCGAAATCGAAGAGCACCCACTCGAGGCGGGTCGAGGCGAGGATTGCGAACGCGTCCCCTTTCCGCACCCCGAGGGCGAGCAGGCCGTGGGCGATCTCGTCGACCACCTGGGCCGCCTCCGTCCAGGACACCGGCCGCCAGGAATCGCCCTCCTGGACGAGGTAGGCGGGGCCGTCGAGGTCCCGGGCGACCGCGTCCTGCCAGAGGCGGGCGATCGTCCGCGTCCCGGTAGCCGTCGTCGTTGTCGCCACGCCCTCATCGTAATTTGAAGGGAAGGGTTGCCCGATGGAGAATGGGCCGGGTCCCGATAAGTTACGCCGGAGCCAGACTGAACCCTGGCACCGGATAAAATTCAAGAGGCGGCCATGCGCACTATCTGGAACGGATCCATCTCCTTCGGCCTCGTCAACATCCCCGTTGGCCTGGCCCTGGCGACCACGGCGAAGGCGAAGCAGTCGGACGTCAGCTTCCGGACGCTTCACCGGGAGTGCAAGACCCCGATCCGGCAGAAGCGCTGGTGCCCGACCCACGAGCGCGAGGTCGGGCCGGACGAGATCGTCAAGGGCTGGGAGGTCGCCAAGGGCGAGTTCGTGATCGTCGAGGACGCCGACCTCGAGGCAATTTCGCTGCACGACGAGTCACGCTCCATCGAGATCACGCGCTTCGTCCCGCTCGCCGAGGTCGATCCGGTTTACCTCGACCGCACGTACTACCTCGCGCCCGCCCAGGCGCCCGCGCAGCGCCGGCCCTACGTGCTGCTGCTCGAGGCGATGAAGGACGCGAAGATGGGCGGGATCGGACGCTTCGTTCTGCGCGGAGCGGAGCACTTCGCGCTCATCCGCCCGAAGGGCGAGGCGCTCGTGCTCGAGACGCTCTTCCTCGCGGAGGACGTGCGCTCACAGGCGGAGATCGAGGAGGCGGTCGCCGGCACTGAGGTGAAGAAGGCCGAGCTCGATCTCGCCCAGCAGGTGATGCAGAGCCTCGTCGGCGAGTTCGACCCGTCCGAGCTCGTGAGCCAGTACCGCAGCGATCTGCGTCAACTACTCGAGGCCAAGCTGGACGGCCAGCCGATCGCGAAGCCCGAGCCCGTTCCTGACGCGCCCGTCGTCGACCTGATGGAAGCGCTGAAGCGCAGCGTCGCCGAGGCAAAGGGCCGCAAGACGGGCGCCGCGCCAAAGAAGAAGGCGGCTGAGAAAAACGGCTCTTCAAAGCGCGCACCCGCGCGCAAGTCCGCTTAACAAAAAAGGGGTTGCGGGGGAACTCCGTTCCCCCGCCGAGCTAGTGCTTCTGCAAAACCCCCAGCGCCTCGAGCTGCGCCTGGAACAGCGTCTTGTCGATCTTGCCCTGGTAAATGGGCACACCTTCCTCGACGCAGACGCGGATGACCTCTTGGCGGTCGATCCCGAGTTCCTTGGACAGCTCCTCGGGCGTTAGGTGGTTCGCCATCGACGCTCCTCTCTTGTCCTACGAAAAAGCCCGCCGGCGCAAATGCGCTCAGCGGGCTAAGTCGAGCCTCCACATGTCATTGCCGGATTCAACGGACCGGCACTCCCAAAGCAATCATCGGTCCACAGGATAATCGGCCCTGATGACGGACGCAAAACTGCCCGGTTTGGAGGAGCGCTTCGCCGAGATCAAGGGCGTCCGCATGCGGTACTTCCTGGGCGGGGAGGGGCCGCCGCTCATCCTCGTCCACGGTCTCGGCGGCGCGGCGGCGAACTGGACGGAGCTCGTCCCCCTCTTGATCGGGCGCCACAGGGTGCTGGTGCCTGACCTCCCCGGGCACGGCGGCTCGACCGCCCTGCCGGCGGTCGCCGGTCTCGAGCCGTTCGCCGACCGGGTGGCTCTCGTCGCCGAGCGCGAGGGCATGCTGCCCGCGCCGCTCGTCGGCCACTCGCTCGGAGGAATGATCGTGCTGCGCATGGCGCTTCGCCGGCCGGAGGACGTTCCCGCCATCGTGCTCGCAGCCGGCGCGGGACTCAGCATCGGGAACGTCTGGGGGAGGAACATGCTCTCGGTGTTCAGCACGATTCGGCCCGGCCGTCTCGCGGCGCGCTACCGCAGACGTGTGACGCGCTCGCCACTCCTGCGCCGGCTGGTGTTCGGGTTCGTGTCGGTCGCGGATCCGGTTGGCCTGACCGACCAGGCTGTCGAAGGATTCCTCGCGGCACACCTGCTGCACACGGACGTGGGCAGCGCTTGGTACGCCCTCCGCGCCGACGATCCACGTGAGGAGCTCGACGCGATTCGCTGCCCCGTGCTCGTGCTTTGGGGTGCCGAAGACGTGCAACTGCCGCTCGACGACGCCTTCGAGTACACGCGGCGCCTGCGCGCTCGCCTGCGGGTGATTCCCGGCTGCGGACATCTGCTGATCGGTGAGCGGCCGGACGTGTGCAAAAGAGCGATCGAGGACTTCCTAGGCGACTGCGGCCTCGAACGGCACCACCTCCGCACCTGAGCTTGTCGGCGTGGAGAGGAACTCCACGCGATACGCCACGACTTCCACGGCACTCCGTTTCTTTCCCTCGTCTTCCCACGTGCGGTACCTCAGCCGACCCTCGAGCGCGATCTTCCGGCCTTTCGCGAGGTAGTCGGCGCAGAGCTGAGCCTGTCGGTCCCAGGCCGAGATCCGGAAGAAATCGGTGTCGCTGTCTTTGCCGCCGCGGTCGACGGCGAGCCCGAACGTCGCGAGTTGCTTCTCCGGGCCGAACTCCCGCAGCTCGACATCTGTCGTCAGGTTCCCGATCAAGATCACGCTGTTCATGCGCTGCCCTCCAAGTTGTCGATGAAGGCAACATAGCGGGGAAGATGTGACGGATCTGTGCCGAAAGCGGCTACTCTTCGGGCGGCCTCGGGGTGTGGCGCAGCCTGGTAGCGCGCTCCGTTCGGGTCGGAGAGGTCCCCAGTTCGAATCTGGGCACCCCGACTGCATGCGGGGGAGCCTCGGTTCCCCCGCGGTCAGTCCACGCTGCGGATCCGGCGGTCGGCGAGGCCGAGCAGGAACAGGAACGCGCAGAAGGCGGAGCTCGCTGCGATCAGTGTCCCCGGTGGCGCCAAACCGGAGAGCAATGCCCAGAGCCCAAGCCCTGCGGGCAGCAGCCCGATTGAGCCGAACCAGTCCATGCTGATGACGCGCGACAACATGTGTTGCGGAACGAGCTGCATCAACATCGTGTCCCACAGCGTGATCGCGAAGCCGATGCAAAAACCGCGTCCGACCTGAACTGCAGCAGCGCCCCAGTACCACGGCGAGAGGCCGATCAGCACCCCGAGCGCGCTGTTGACGAAGAAGAGCCAATAGATCAGCACTCCGCGCCGCCGGGCCGGCGCCGTCTGCGCGAGTACGACCGAGCCGAGGACCATGCCGATCCCCTGCAGCGTGAAGAGGAGGCCGTAGGACCCGACGCCGCCGTGCCACTCCTGCTCGACCAGCTTGGGCAACAACACCTGCAACGCTGCGAACCCGACCATCAGCACGACCGAGAAGGTGCGGATCGTGATCCAGAGCCACGGCACCTGCAGCACGTAACGCAGGCCGACGCTGAGCTCGTGGCGCAGTCCCTCGGACGGCGCGCGCTCGAAGACTCGCGGACGCGCCGGCGCAAGCACAGTGGCGGACACCAGGAAGGAGGCGGCGTCCGCGGCGAAGATCGCGCTCGAGCCGGCGAGGCCGTAGATCCCGCCTGCGATGGCCGGCCCGACCACCAGCGCGGCTTGGCGCGAGACCCCGACCAGCGCGTTCGCCGAGCCGAGGCTCGGCTCCTCGACGAGTAACGGCAGGATGCCGCCGAACGCAGGCTGGAACAGGCCGCTGCCGAGACCATGCAGCGCGACGAACGCGACCATCGCGCCGAAGCTGAGATGTCCGGTCGCATCGGCGAATGCGAGCCCGCCGATGATCACCGCACGCGCGAGATCCGAGCCGATCAGGAGGAGCCGGCGGGAGTAACGGTCCGCGAGCACGCCGCCGATCAGGAGCGTCGTCACGAGCCCGAGGGCCTCCACCATCAGCACGATCCCGAGCGAGCTGGCTTTGCCGGTCAGCGTGAACGCGCGCCAGCCCAGCGCGACGATAAACGCCGCGTCTCCGATCTGCGACACGGTCTGGCCGGCCCAGAGGAAGCGGAAATCACGGTGTCTGAGCGCCTCGAGGACGCGAAGTCGCGGCGGGGCGCTCACCGGGGCAAAGCTATCCTGCGGGTATGCCGGATCGGATCCGAGTCGCAGCAGTGCAGATGACGAGTCGCGCCGACAAGAGCGCGAACCTCGAGAAGGCCGAACGTCTCGTCGCGCAGGCCGCCGCGACCGGAGCCGACGTCGTCGTCCTCCCCGAAAAGTGGAACGCGATCGGCGACGCCGCGGTCTACCACGCAACCGCCGAGCCGCTCGAGAGTGGCGAGTCCGTCGCCGCCATGTGCGGGTGGGCGCGCGCGCACGGGATCACGCTGGTCGGCGGCTCGATCGCGGAGCGTCGCGAAGGACGCGAGAAGCTTTCGAACACCTGTCTCGTCTTCGACCCGGAAGGACAGCTCGTTGCGACGTACCGCAAGATCCATCTCTTCGACGTGGAGGTCGGCGGTGTCGTCTACCGGGAGTCCGAGGCCGAGGAGCCGGGCGACGAGCCGGTCGTCGCGGACGTCGAAGACTGGAAGATCGGTCTCTCGATCTGTTACGACGTGCGCTTCCCCGAGCTGTATCGGATCCTCACCCTCGAAGGCGCTCAACTCGTGACCGTGCCCGCGCACTTCACGACGCCGACCGGCAAGGATCACTGGCATGTTCTTCTACGCGCGCGCGCGATCGAGAACCAGCTCTATGTCGTCGCCGCCGCTCAGATCGGCGAGACGCTAGCCGGCAAGCCGGCGTACGGACGCTCGCTCATCGCCGACCCGTGGGGCGTTGTCGTTGCACAGGCGCCGGACGAGGAGACCGTAATCGCCGCCGAGCTCGATCGTGCGCACCTGCAGAACATTCGCGCGAAGCTGCCGTCGCTCGCGAACAGGCAGCCGAACGCGTACCGGTGGCCGACGCGAGTCTGACGCACGGCGTCTGGCTCGAGCGCGTCCCCGATCTCGTCGCCGAATGCGTCGAGGAATGGGGGCTGCAGCTCGGTGAGCCTTATGTGGGCGGAGCAGCCGGCCACGCACAGCGGGTCGAGCTGCCCGACGG
>DASWGR010000165.1:0-1625 GCA_036393535.1 Gaiellaceae bacterium
ACACCGGTCGAGCGCGCGCCTCGTCAGGATGTGCAGCGCGTGCCGCCTGTACAGCGCAGTGCCGCGAACGTCGTCGATCGGGCTCGCGGCCTCGACCACGCGTTGCGGAAACGAATCCGCGTCCCTGATATCCGCGCGTACGAGTGTCGGCACCGGACCGGCCGAGCCGAACGCCGCGCGCACGTGTTCGCCGTCGATGCGCACCGCGAGCGAGACGACCGCGATCACCATCGCATTGCGCGGTCCGACCTTCATGAACGTCTGCCGGCTCTCCGTCGCCTCGACCGAGACACCGAGGATGAGCTCGTCTTCGGCAAGCACATTTCGCTTCGGCCCGACTACGAAGTCCGGCAAGGGGACAATTCGCTCGCCCCGAGTGCTTGCGACCTTCACCTCGGCACCGCACACGAGCAGCGGCGGCAGTGCGTCGCCCGCAGGCGAAGCCGTCCCGAGATTGCCGCCGATCGTCCCCCGGTTCCTGATCTGCGGCCCGCCGACGGTTCGCGCCGCCTCCGCCAGAGCAGGCAGCGCCTCGGCCAGCGGCCGCTCCATGGCGTCCGCATAGGTCAGGCCTGACCCGAGCCACATCGTCCCGTTCTGCCGCGTCCAGCCCCGCAGCTCCGCCACCTCGTTGAGATTCAGGAGCGCGACGGGCCTTGCGCGGTCGAAGTTCAGGTCGACCATCACGTCAGTCCCGCCCTGGATGGGCACGGCGTCGGGACGCTCCGCCTTCAGGCGCAACGCCTCTTCAAGGGTGCGGGGCGTCAGCACGTCCACGGGGGCCAAGCGTACTTCGCCGTCATGGGAGAATCGCCTCGGCATGTCGAGCAATCTCTCCCGACGCCTTGCCGTGGCCCGCGGCGACGAGCCCGCCGACGTCGTCGTACGCGGCGGCCGCGTCCTCTCCGTGTTCACGCGCGAATGGCTCGACACCGACATCGCGATCGCCGACGGCTGGATTGCCGGACTGGGCGAGTACGAGGGCCGCGACGTCGTCGACGCGTCGGGGCGCTACGTCGTCCCCGGCTTCCTCGACGCACACATGCACCTCGAGTCGACGAAGTTGCTGCCGGACGAATTCGCTCGCCTCGTGCTTCCCCTCGGCACGACTGCAGTCGTCCTCGACCCTCACGAGCTCGCAAATGTCCTCGGAACTGATGGCGTTCACTGGCTGCTCGACGCATGCGAAGGACTACCGCTCGACTTCTACTTCATGGCCTCGTCAACGATTCCCGCCTCGGAGTTCGAGTCGCCACGACGCCCGCTGCTGAGCGGCGACCTCGAGAGCCTGCTCCGGCGGCGGCGCGTCCTCGGACTCGCCGAGATGATGAATTTCCCTGGTGTCATCAGCGGCGATGCCAGCGAGCTGGACAAGCTGCGGCTCGCAAACGGCGTGCAGGTGGACGGCCACGCACCCGGGGTGCGCGGCAAGGCACTGAATGCCTACGTGGCGGCGGGCATCCGCTCGGATCACGAGGCACTGACGGTGGAGGAGGGACGTGAGCGTCTGCGAAGCGGCATGTGGCTACTGATCCGCGAGGCGTCGATGGCCCGGAACCTGCAGGCGCTCCTGCCCCTCGTGAAGGAGTTCGGCACAAACCGGATCGCGTTCTGCACCGACGACC
>DASWGR010000166.1:0-8086 GCA_036393535.1 Gaiellaceae bacterium
CGCGCAAGCTCGACCACGCGATCTACGAGGGCGAGCTCGCCGGGCGCGAGCTGTGGTCGCCAGAGCAGCGCTACATCTACGAGGGCGAGCTCGAGCGCTGGGAGGGGGCTACGGTCGCGGCAGGGGTGTAACGGCCCTTGAGGGGAGCGTCCTGGAAACGAACGAGGACGAGGTAGGCAAGCGCGCCGAGCGCGATACCCCACGCGACCTTCAGCCAGTCCTGCGGAACGGCGTAGTACACGCCGACACCGGCAGCGACAGCGAGGAGCGCCGCCACGTTGACACCGTTCAGGTAGCGGTAGGGGCCGCCGGGGTCGAAGAGCGCCTCCGGATCCAGGCGCGTCCGCTTGACGATGAGGTAGTCGGCGAAGATGACGCCGGTCAGCGGTGCGGCGACGTTGCCTAGGTGCCCGATCCAGGTCTGCGCCTCCTGGATGAAGTCCGGGAACGCGGAGAGCCCGATCGCCGCCGCCGCGACGAGCAGCGTCGCGCGGAGGCGGCCGAGTCCGGGCACGGCGTTCACCAGAGAGAGACCCGCCGTGTAGACGTTGGTGATGTTCGCAGCGATGCCCTGCACGACGATGGCGACAAGCAGCAGCACGAGCAGTGCGTCGATCCCCGTCAAGTCGGCCACGGCGATGAACGGATTCAGCTCTCCGGTCGCGGCCGCCGCGTATCCGCCGACGAACGTGGTCACCGCCACGGCGAGGACAGCCGATGCGAACAGCCCGATGCGCATGTCGCGCCGCGTGCGCGTGTAGCGGCAGAGGTCGGCGACGTTCGTGACGAGTGTCAGCGACGCGCCGCACATCACGGTCACGTAGGTGGCGAATCCGGCCCAGGTCAGATGCTGGTCCGGCGACTCGAAGACACGACCGACGGCGTACCGCGGGTCGTCGGAGGCGAAGTAGAGAGCGAGCAGGACACCCGTGAACGCGAGCGAGACCGGCAGCACGACACGGAGCAGGAAGCGCATCACGTCGAAGCCGAGCACCGCCAGCGTCGCGTGAAACACCGCGAGCGCGAGCGCGACAGGAACAAGCGGGGGCTTGCCGCCGCCGAGCGCAATCACGATCGCCTGGATGCCGAGGGCGCCGGCGAGTGCCTGCGCCGCGAACCAGTATGTGGCCGCGATCATGCGGTAGGGCGAGCTGAGCGTGCGTGCCCCCCAGAAGCCGAGGCTCGCCCGCATCGCGACCTGCCCAGCCAGGCCGTGATCGACGCCCGGTTGCGCGATGACGACGAGCAGGCCGAACGCGAGCGTCTGCCCGAGCACCGTCGCCGCCACCGCCCACCACAGGGGCAGCCCGCCGTCGACGACGGCGAGCGCGCCGAGCACGTACATCACCGGGTTGAGGAAGAACGTGAAGGTGATCGCGAACAGGTCGCGCCAGCCGACCGTCCGGAGCTCCTCCGGGATCGGCTCGACCCCGTACTCCTCGACCGCCAGCACTACCGACGACTACGCCGCTGTCGCGCCGGCGGTCACAGTCGTACCGGAACGGCTGTTTCGGGTGAAGAAGTCGATCACGACACGGTTGTGTTCCTCGGTGTTGTCGAAGATCGTCGAGTGGTTCGAGCCCCGGACGACGTGCTTCTCGGCGTTCGCGATCGCCTCGTAGATCGCCTCTTGGCCGGCGCCGTCCGGGCCCTGGTCCCAGGGAGTCATCAAGTCCTCGTCCCCTCCGAGCACGAGCGCCGGCGAGGTGATCTTCGGGAGCCAGCCCCGGATGTCCATGTCGCACATGGCCTGGCAGGCCGCCGTGAACACCTCGATTCGGTTCGAGTCGCGCAGGATCTGCTGGATCGTGTCGATCGCCGCGACGCCCTCCGGCGTCTCGAGGAACGCCTTCGAGAGCGCTTGCCACGCGATCAGCTCGGCGAGGACGCGGCTGCCGGGGCCGGCCGGGTCCATGCGCGCGAGGTCGATCCAGTTCTTGAAGATCAGCCGGCCGGCCATCCCCAGCTTCGCGGCCGCGCAGTTGATCACGACCGACGTCGTTCGCTGCGGGTACTTGCCGGCGAAGACGATCGCGATCATCCCGCCCATCGAGGTGCCGTGCACGTGCGCCTCGGGGATCTCGAGCGCGTCGAGCAGCCCGGCGACATCGTCGGCCCAGACCTCCATGTCGTAGTCCTGCACCGGCCGGTCGGATTGACCGTAGCCGCGCATGTCGTAGTCGAGCACCTTGAAGTGCTTCGACAGCTCCGGCGTTGCGGGCGCGAAGTTGAAGTGGCCGAAGCCCGCGCCGTGGATCTGGACGACCGGCTCGCCCTCGCCCGTGACCTGGTACCAGAGCTCGACGCCGTTGACCTGCGCCCTGCCTTCCATCGGCCCTCCCCGGTCGGTGACGGCCGAGTATTGCACGATGTCTGACATTCGAGGAAGATCGCTTCTCGTGGGCGAGCGCTTCATCGAGCGCATGACCTGGCCGGAGGTCGAGGCGGCGATCGGGCGGGGCGTGGACGCGGTGCTGATCCCGATCGGGACGACGGAGCAGCACGGCCCGCACATGCCGCTCGACACCGATTGCTTCATCGCGCGCTCGCTCTGCGCGCGGGTGGCGGAGGCCGGCGAGGCCGAGGGCGTCGAGCTGCTCGTCGCACCTACGCTGAACGTGACGCTCTCCTGGTACCACATGCAGTTCCCAGGCTCGATCCGCCTCTCGACGCCGACGTTCTTCCAGGTCTTCCGAGAGGTCTGCGACTCACTCGCCCACCACGGGTTCGAGAACCTCGTCGCCGTGAACGGCCACGGCGGCAACGCGGCGGCGCTGACGGTCGCTGTCAACCACTACCTCGAGGCGACCGGGCGACGCGTCTTCCTGGTGCAGTGGTGGGACCTTGCCTCCGATGTTCTCGCTGAGATCGAGGGGCCGCTGATCCACGCCGAGGAGGCGGAGACGTCGCTGGCGCTCGCCCTCGGGCAGCGCGTCGAGACCGATCGCGCGACGCGCGACGCGTGGGACCGCGGCGCGGCGGTGAAGGAGGCCGGTCTCCAGTGGACCTCGTTCGGCCGCTACGGGATGCGCGCGAGCGGGCCGGGCGTCGTCGTGCCGATGGACATGCTCCGCGACATCACGGAGTCGGGCGTCGTCGGCGACGCGACACGCGCGCGGGTCGAGACCGGCGAGCGTGTCGTCGCCGCGCTCGTGCCGCGAATCGTCCAGGTGTGCAAGGAGATGGCCGGAAAGGAGTCGTGATGGCGCAGCGTGTCGTTGACCTGTCGCAGCCGCTCTCGCGCGAGTCGCAGCTACACCCGTTCTTCCCGCCGACGCAGATCCTGCGGCACATCCAGCACACGGATGCGGCCGAGGGTCGGCCGTCGTTCAGCGCGGAAATCATCATCACGTCGAACCACGCGGCGACGCACGTCGACGCCTTCGGCCACTACCAGAAGGGCGGCGTTGCGATCGCCGAGATGCCGCTGGACACCTTCTACGGCGACGCGCTGTGCGTTGACATCCGGCAGTACGAGCGCGGCCACGACGTGAGCGCCGCTGAGGTGGAGCGCGCGGTCGAGGAGAGCGGGCAGGAGCTGCGGGAAGGGGACGTCTTGCTGTTCTGCTCCGACCACTACAACCGGACAGCGGGAACACCGGCGTTCCTCGACGGCTTCTGCGGGATCTCCGCGGAGGCGGTGCATTGGATGGCGGATCGGGGCGTGAAGATCTTCGGCGTCGAGACCATCAGCCCCGACCTCGTCTACCTGACCGACGAGTACCCGACGCACAAGGCGTGCGCGGAGCGCGGAATCACCCACTACGAGAACCTGAACAACCTCACGGACGTCATGAACCGGCGCTTCCTGTTCGTCGGCTTCCCGCTCCGTCTGGAGGTCGCCTACGGCTCGCCGGTGCGCGCGGCCGCGATCCTCGACGACTGATCGCGACCTCACCAGGCGCCTCGGTCAGTCGTGTGGTTCGGGCTCGCAACGCTCGTGGAGGACGTGCAGACGGTCCGCGACATGACCAAGAAGATGGAGCTGCGCTACCTGGGCGAGGCGGGTGGGCCCGAGCTCGACGAGCTGCTCTGGTTTCGAGGGCAAGACCGTCGTCGAGATCACCCCCGTCCGCCGGCTCGCCTGGGACCAGGGCAAGGGATAGCCGCCGCTACTCCTCGATCGTGATCGCGGTCTGCTCGGGGGCCGCCGAGAGGAGGTCGACCCGCGAGCCCTTCGGGATCCTCCGCCGCGTGAGCGAGAAGAGCGCCGGGCCTTCCTCGAAGGGGAACGGCGTCAGACGCACGTGCCAGGGAGCGATCGGCTCCAGACGGTAGCCCTGAAGGTCCGCCTCATCGCCCTCGCGCATGCAGAAGTAGAGAGAGAGGCGGTCGAAGAGCTGGAGCAGCTCGTAGTCCCGCCTGCGGTCTCCGAGCACGCCGCCGAACTTCGCCTCCTGTTCGGCCACGAACGCGTCGACGTCATCTTGCGCCTCCGCCGCCCGGGCGAGGCCGAGGCCCGGGTCGAGGCCGTAGCGCTGCCGGTAGATGCCCGCCCCGTGCATGGAGACGAGGAGGCCCGCGTCCTCGTCCTGCTCCGTGATCGCCGCGATGCCCGCGCGGTAGAAGGCGAGGTGCGAGCGGATGTCGACCTCAAGGAAGTTGATCGGCTTTCCGTCGGCGTCGAGGCGCGGCGCCTGCTCCCAGACTGCCCAGCCGTCGTCGTGACGCTCGGTGGCGACGACGAGTGGAGGTGGGAGGAGGGTGCCCCAGGCCCGTGCGAAGGCGGCGGAGAGGTCAGCGTGGTCCGTCTGCAGGACGACCTGCCACGCATCGCCGAGATCGCGGACGATCATCGTGCTCTCTCCTTTGCCCATTGGACGAGTCCGCCCGCCGTCTGGAGCTCCGTCACGAGGGCAGCGACCGGCGGCGCCTGGAAGCCGCGCCCGTCGACCTCGATCTCGCCGGCTTCCGTGTCGATGCGGATGCGCGAGCCGGGCTTCGCGGCCTGCGCGGCGTCGGGCGCTTCGAAGATCGGCAGGCCGAGGTTCACGCAGTTACGGCGGAAGATGCGTGCGAAGCTCGTGCCGACGACGGCCTGGACGCCCCAGGCCTTCAGCCCCTGCACGACGTGTTCGCGCGACGAGCCGAGCCCGAAATTCCGGCCGGTGACCACGATCGCGTCCGGCCCGAGCCGATCGCGGAGCGAGGGGTCGTAGCCCTCGAAGAGGTACGCCTTCATCTGCTCGGGATCATCGATGTTCAGGTACTGGCCGGGGTACATGACGTCGGTGTCGACGTCGTCCCCCGGGATGACGACCGCTACGCCCTCGACGATCACGCCGCTACGTCGACGGCGATCTGGGCCGGGTGGACGATCTCGCCCGCGACGGCCGCCGCGGCGGCGACGTAGGCGTTCGCAAGGTGCACCTCCGCCTCCGGCGAGCCCATGCGTCCCTTGAAGTTGCGGTTCGTCGTCGTGACGGCTCGCTCGCCCGGGCCGAGGACGCCCATGTGGCCGCCGAAGCAGGCGCCGCAGGTCGGCGTCGACACCATCGCGCCCGCCTCCACGAACAGGTCGAGCAGGCCCTCTGCCAGCGCTTGCCGGTAGATGGACTGGGTCGCGGGCACGACGATCATGCGGCAATCGGGGTGAATCAGCCGGCCCCGCAAGACGTGCGCTGTCTGGCGCAGGTCCGTCATCGTGCCGTTCGAGCAGTTGCCGACGTAGACCTGGTCGATCTTCCTCCCGGCCACCTCGTCGACGGGTACGACGTTGCCCGGCAGGTGAGGAAGTGCGATCAACGGCGGCATTTCGTCGAGGTCGATCTCGAGACGGTGGGCGAACTCGGCGTCGGCGTCGGATCGCTCTGCCGTCCACGGCCGGTCCGTACGGCCCTCGAGGTACGCCGCCACCTTCTCGTCGGCCGGGAAGAAACCCGTTTCCGCCCCTGCCTCGACCGCCATGTTCGAGACCGCGAGTCGCTCGTCGATCGAGAGAGCCTCGGCGCCGTCGCCGGCGAACTCGAGGGCGCAGTTCGTCGCCCCGCCGACCCCGATCTCGCCGATCACGGCGAGGATCAGGTCCTTGCCGGTGACAAACGGCTGCTTCTCGCCCGTGAACTCGACCCGGATCGTGCCCGGCACCGTCTGCCAGAACTCACCGAGCGCGAGGCAGGCAGCGATGTCCGTCGAGCCGAGGCCGGTTCCGAACGCTCCGAGCGCGCCGTACGTACAGGTGTGCGAGTCGCCGCCGGCGATCACGGAGCCGGGCACGATCCAGCCCTCCTCGCAGAGCAGCGTGTGCTCGATTCCCCCCCGGCCCTGGCCGTAGAACGTGACTCCCTGCCGGTCCGACCAGTCCTTGAGCCGCCGCTGCAGCTCTGCGGAGCGGGCGTCCTTCGCCGGCATGAAGTGGTCGGCGACCATCACGACCCTGCCGGAGTCGAAGACGCGCTCCACGCCCATCCTCTCCATCGCGCGGAACGCGAGCGGGCCGGAGACGTCGTTGGCCATGACGACGTCACAGCGCACCATCACGACGTCGCCGGGCGTGACCTCGTCGGCGTCGCAGTGCGCAAGCAGGATCTTCTCAGCGAGCGTGTGCGCCAGCGGATGCCTCCAGGTGCGCGATGACCTCGTCGAGCGAGACGACGTCGCCGTACTTCGTGTCGATGTCGTAGAGGTTCGCCTCGTGCGCGGCGGGATTGCGGTCTCCAACTGCTTCGCGCGGGACGACCGGCCGGAAGCCGTGCTGGAGCGCGTCGACGACGGTCGCCCGGACGCAGCCCGACGTCGACGCTCCGGTGACGATCACGCCGTCGCAGCCGGCCGCCGTGAGCAGGTTCGAGAGCGGCGTGCCGAAGAACGCCGAGGCGAAGAGCTTGTTCAGCACCGGCTCGTCCGGGAGCGGTGCAATGCGAGGATCGATCTCCACCCAGCGGCTACCCGCCTCGAGCGTAAGCAGCGCCGGGATCTTGTCGATGAACGCGGCGGCGGCGAGCCTGTCTCCCTCGTCGTAGGAAACGGTCGTGTAGACGACGGGGAGACCCGCCGCGCGCGCCTCGCCGAGGAGACGCTGGATCGCAACGACGACGCCCTCCAGACCGCAGGCGAGCGGCGACTCCGGGTCCGTGAAGCCGACGTTGACGTCGACCACGAGCAGCGCGGGCCGCAGGCCGAACCCGGCACGCCCGTGAAAGCCGTCGTGCCTCACGCCTTCGTTGGCTCCGGGATCCCGTCTCCGGCGCGCACGCGCGCGAGTGCATCATCGCCCGGCTCGAGCGGCGACCACCGGAGCGGCTTGGCCGGCACCGGAGGCGCGAGACCGGTCTCCTCCTTGCAGCGCGCGAGCGCCTCTTCGAGCGAGGGGCCGAAGTCGAAAGGCAACGCCTCGCCGCGCTCCTCGCGCTGGCGGGCGCGCTCGGCTTCCGTCGCCGCGAGATCTGCGGTGCCGTCCTCGTTCAGCACGACGCCGTAGCCCGCCTTCGCCTTCTCGCGCGAGACGAGCCCGAAGGAGACGTCGCGCACGACCGCGTCGACCGGCCGGTCGAGCCGGTCCTTCCAGCCGCCGCCGCCGGCGGTGCGGTGGATGAGGATGTCACCCGGCTCAACCGCGATCTGGTCGCACTTCGACGGCAGGCGCTCCTCGGTCCCATCGGCGCGGCGGAGGATCTTCTCCGAGCGCCCGCCCGGCTCGCCGCCGAGCACGCCCCAGGGACGCGTCAGCCAGCGGTCGTCGTGGATCGAGATCTCGCCCGGCTCGAGGTAGACGAAGCGCTTCTCGACGCCGTTCCCGCCCCGGTGGAAACCGGCGCCGCCGGAGTCGGTGACCGTCGTATAGCCGTCGATCCGGAGCGGATAGTAGGCCTCGAGGTACTCGGTCGGGATGTTCTCGAACAGCGGCCACCACGAATGGCCGTCCATGCCGTCGCCGATCGGCCGGCCGGGAATCCCTCCGTAGAGGATCTCCATCGAGTAGAAGAACTCGCCCTTCCCGTCCCAGCCGGAATACAGCATGTACGGGCTCGTGCCGTACCCGGCCGCCGTGTTCAGCTCCGGCGCCTGCTTCACGAGCGCGCCGCCGAGCACGTCGAACTGCCGCGCGAGCGCGTGCGTCCGGCAGCCGAGCGCGGCAGGGAAGCGC
>DASWGR010000167.1:0-11139 GCA_036393535.1 Gaiellaceae bacterium
CGAACTGATACTTGCCGATCGCCTGCCCGAACGTCTCTCGCTCGCGTGCGTACTCGACCGACCTCTCCAGACACGCGCGGACGACGCCGCACGCGCCCGCGGCGACGGTGAACCGGCCCTGGTCGAGCCCGTACATCGCGATCTCGAAGCCCTGACCTTCCTCGCCGATCAGGTTCTCGGCCGGCACCGCGACGTTCTCGAAGAAGAGCTCGCCGGTCGAGCCGGCCCAGATGCCGAGCTTGTTCTCCGTGTCCGCGGTCGTGAAGCCCTTCATCCCCCGCTCGACGACGAACGCGGAAATGCCTTTGTGCTTCGCGGCCGGGTCCGTCTTCGCGAACACGAGCGCGTGGTCGGCGACGTTCGCGTAGGAGATCCAGTTCTTCGAGCCGTTGAGGACGTAGGCGTCACCCTCGCGGCGCGCAGTCGCCTTCATCGCCGCGACGTCCGAGCCCGCGGCCGGCTCCGTCAATCCGAAGCACGCGAGCTTCTCCCCGCGCGCCTGCGGGACGAGCCAGCGCTGTTTCTGCTCCTCCGTTCCGTACTTGAGCAGCGCGAGCGAGTTGAGCCCGACGTGGACGGAGATCAAGGTCCGGAACGCCGCCTCGCCGCGCTCGATCTCCTCACACGCGAGCGCCTCGGAAACGAAGTCGAGCCCGGCGCCGCCGTATTCCTCGGGGATCACGATCCCGAGGATCCCGAGCTCGGCCATTCCCTCGATTGCCCCCAGGTCGAGGTGGTGGTTGATGTCGTTCTCGATCGCGTTGGGCAGGATCCGGTCGTCCACGAACCGGCGCACGGTGTCCTGAAGGAGCCGCTGCTCGTCGCTGAGCTCGAAGTCCATGACGGCCTAGTCTACGGACGCATTGGGCGTTGCCGCGGTCATCACCATGGCCACGATGTTGGGGCTGACGCCGCAGCAGAAGGCGGCCCTCGTCGTCGTCTCCGGGCTACCGGCTCCAGCGGGGGTGGCCGGTGTGATCGTGCAGAAATACGATCGCGACGCGCCCCGGCCGCGCGGCGCGTTCGTCGTCACGGACCAGGAGGGTGGGAAGGTCGAGACCTTCCCAGAGCTGCCGCCACGGTCGGCCGCCCGCGCGGTGCGGAGCAAGGCGGAGGCCTTCGACTCCGGCAGGGCGACGGGGCGCGCGCTCCGGCGCATTGGTGTCGACGTCGATCTCGCACCCGTGCTCGATCTCCCCGACGGCCCGCTCGGCTCGCGGCAGTTTCGTTCGCCGTTCTTCGGCGTCGCGTTTGCGCGCGGGCTCGCTGCGGGTGGCGCCGGTGCATGCGTCAAGCACTTCCCGGGTCTCGGCTCGCTGCCGTTTTCCACCGATGAACGGCCCTACGTCGTCGGTCGAGTGCGCGACGCGGACCTCGCGCCGTACCGTGCGGCGGTCGAGGCCGGAGTGCCGTGCGTGATGGTCGGTCACGGTGTCTATCCGACTCTCGGCCCGCGCCGGGCGGTGCTCATGCCGGCCACCTACCGCCTCCTGCGCGACCTCGGGTTCGACGGAGTTGCGATGACGGACTCGCTCGACGTCGTCCATGGTCATGCACGTGAGTGGGCGGTCGCCGCAGCCCGCGCCGGTGCGGATCTCCTTCTGTTCACGAGCGGGAAGGACGCGGCCCGTGCGATTCGCGTCCTCCTCCCGCTCGCCCGCAGCGGCGAGCTGGATGTCCACGTGGCCCGTGTCCTGCGGTTCCGGCTGGCGATTGACTGACCAGTCAGTCAAGCTACGCTGGAGGCTATGGCGACCATCGAAGAACGCACCGCCGGCGGCGTCTCGTTCGGCCTCACCGACGAGCAGAAGGCGCTGCGCGACCTGGCTCATGACTTCGCGGAGCGGGAGATCCGCCCGAAGGAACGCGAGTACGACGAGGGCTCGATCCACCCCGCGGACGTGATCGTGAAGGCGCACGGACTCGGTCTGATGAACGTCCACATTCCGGAGGCCTACGGCGGGCTGGAGCTCGGCGCGTTCGAGGGCATGCTCATCGGCGAGGAGCTCTGCTGGGGCTGCGCCGGGATCGGCACGGCAATCGCCGCCAACGGGCTCGGTCATGGGCCGGTGATCATCGCGGGGACGGAAGAGCAGAAGCGTGAATGGCTGCCGTCGCTCGTGGACGAGGTGCTGCTGACGTCGTTCGCGCTGACCGAGCCGAACGCCGGCTCCGACGTGTCGGGCATCCAGACGACGGCGGTCCGTGACGGCGACGTCTACATCATCAACGGCTCGAAGATGTTCATCACCAACGCCGGCCACGCGGCGTGGTTCACCGTCTGGGCCTCGACCGACAGGTCGCAGGGTCATCGCGGGCTGACGGCGTTCGTCGTCCCTGCGAATCTGGACGGTGTCGTCGTCGACAAGCACCTCGACAAGATGGGACAGCGCTCGACGGACACGTCATCACTTTCGTTCACCGACGTCCGCGTTCCGGCGGCGAACCGGCTCGGCGAGGAGGGCGAAGGCTTCAAGATCGCGATGAAGACGCTCGACTTCACCCGGCCCGGTACTGCGATCGGCGCAGTGGGAGTTGCGCGCGCGGCATTCGAATACGCGTCGGAATATTCAAAGGAGCGCGTCCAGTTCGGCATGCCGATCGCGATGAACCAGGGCATCAACTTCCTGATCGCCGACATGGCGACGAAGATCGAGGCGTCGCGGCTGCTCTGCTGGCAGGCGGCCTGGATGATCGACAACGGGATGCGCGCGACGCTGCAGTCCTCGTATGCGAAGCGCTTCGCCGCGGACACCTGCATGGAGGTCACGACCGACGCGGTACAGGTGTTCGGCGGCTATGGGTACATGAAGGAGTACCCGGTCGAGAAGCTGATGCGCGACGCCAAGCTGTACCAAATCTACGAGGGCACTTCGCAGATCCAGCGGCTCGTGATCGCTCGCGAGCTACTCATGCCGCGGGACTAAACGCTCAGGCGAGGGCGTCGAGAGCGAGCGCGACGGCCTGGTCGGCGGTCAGCGCCCGACCTTGCTCCCACGCCTCGGCGAAGGCGGCTTCGTCGTCGAGTTGTCCGCGGATGGCCGTGAGTGTCTCGTCGACGAACTCCGGGTCCCACGAGCGCAAGCCGTAGCCGATCTCCTCGCAGAGAGCGTCCGAGCAGGAGAGGACCTGCGCCGCCGTCACCGCTGTTCCCTTGGCCGCCAGGAGGGCGGCGAAACGGCAGACGTCGAGCGCAGTCTGAATGGGATCGCCGAGCTCGCGGTGGAGACGATGGCTCTCGTTCATCATCGAAACCGCTTCCTCGATCCGGCCATCTTGGACGGCGTGCATCGCGAGCGCACCCAAGGTAATCGCCTCGATGCGCTTGTTTGACAGCGCGCGCGCCCGACGGAGGTTCTCCTCATGCAGTGCGCGGCCGCGGTCGCGGTCGCCAAGGCCGATGACCGCCCACGCGAGGCTCCGAGTCGCAATTAGGGCGTCGTGCTCATCGCCGACCTCGCGGAAGCGTCGCGCGCTGTCGGCGTAGAGCTCCTGCGCCCGGAGCATGTCAACCGTCGCGACAGCCGAAGCGAGCGTCAGCTGGGAGTGCGCGATGCCCCGCCCATCCCCGAGCGTACGGTTCAGCGCGAGCCCCTCCTCGGCCAGAAGCTCAGCTGTCCCTCTATCCGCGGCCAGCAAGGAGGCTCCGGTGAGAGCTCTTGCGCGCGCTGCAGTCGGATGCCCGTCAGCGCGGAGCGCGGTGTCAAGACGACGCCATCCTTCGGCCAAGTGGCCCCTCATGAACCAGTACCGCGACAGGGCTCCGGTCAGTTGCAGGGCAAGCTGTGTCTCGCCTGAGGCTTCAAGCCGGTCGACTGCGGCGCGGAGATTGTCATGCTCGGCGTCCAGCCGGTCGAGCCATTCACGCCGGTAGGCGGGCAAGTGCGGTTCCGCCTCTTCGGCGAGTGCGAGGAAGTGCCCTGCGTGGCGGCGCTGCAGCTCCTCGGCCTCGCCCGACTCCTCCAGCCTCTCGGTCGCATACTCGCGGATTGTCTCCAGCATCCAGAAGCGGTCCTCCGTGTGGCGGACGAGGCTCTTGTCGACGAGTGACTGAAGGGTGTCGAGATCTGCCTCCGCGATCTCCTCCGCAGCCTCTAGCGTGCAGCCGCCGGGGAAGACAGCGAGCCGTGCGAACAGATGCCGCTCATGCTTGTTGAGGAGCTCGTAGGACCACCCGATCGTCGCGCGCAGCGTCTGCTGCCGAGGGTCGGCGTCCCGGCCTCCCTTCAGCAGGTCGAGGCGCTGCGAGAGCCGTTCGAGGATCTGCTTGGGCGAGAGCACACTCGCTCTCGCGGCGGCCAGTTCGAGCGCGAGGGGGAGGTTGTCGAGCGCCCGGCAAAGCTCGTGGACCGTTTCGTCCGGTTCCGCGCGGGCCCGACCGCAGAAGAGCTCGACCGCCTCGGGGTCGGCAAGCGGAAGGACCGGATATTCGACCTCGCCCCTCACGCGCAGTAGCTCGCGGCTCGTGACGAGCACCTTGAGATTGGGGCAGGTCTCGACGAGCAAGGCCAGCTCGGGTGCCGCCTCGACCACCTGCTCAAGGTTGTCGAGCAAGAGCAGCAGCTCGCGGTCGCCGATGTGCTTGGCGAGACCGTCCTTGGCCCCGAGCGTCTGGGCGATCGTTTCGGCGACGAGAGTCGGATCGCGCAGCGGAGCAAGGCCGACCCAGAACACGCCCGCCTTGAACTCCGGCACGAGCTCGGCCGCGGCCTCGATCGCCAGGCGTGTCTTTCCCGACCCGCCCGGACCGCTCAGTGTGAGCAGGCGGGCGCCGTCTTGCAGCAGCGCTGTGATCTCCTCTACTTCCTTCTCTCTGCCGACGAAGGAGCTCGCCGGGCGGGGCAGGTTCGTGTTCGAGATCGTCTTGAGCGGTGGGAAGCGCTCCGAGCCGAGCTGGAAGATCCCGACCGGTCCGTCGAAGTCCTTCAGGCGATGCTCTCCGAGGTCGGTCACCTCGAGGTCGGCGAGCGCGCCTGTCTCCTTCGACAGCAACACCTGGCCCCCGTGTCCGGCGCCCGCCATGCGCGCACCCTTGTGCACGTCCTCGCCGACGTACCCCTCCTCGGTCAGGTGCGGGGTGCCGGTGTGGAGACCCATGCGCACGCGGATCGGGCCCCGGGAGAGCGCGTCCCGTGCCGCTCGCGCCGCCTCGAGCGCCCCGGTCGCCGTCGGGAAGGCGACGAAGAAGGCGTCACCCTGTGTATCGACCTCGACGCCGCCGTGGGCACTGAAGGCCTCGCGCAGCACTCGCCGATGCTCCGCGAGCGCGTTCGCATAGTCAGCGGCACCAAGCTCGTGCAGCAGCCTCGTCGAGCCTTCGATGTCGGTGAAGAGGAAGGTGACGGTTCCCGAAGGAAGATCGCGCCGCACAGGGGTCATGATGAGCCAACATGGCGCTCGAGATCGACCTGTCGGGACGAGTCGCGCTCGTGACCGGCGGTTCGCGCGGGCTCGGTCGAGCCGACGCGCTGACACTTGGCCGCGCCGGTGCGGACGTCGTCATCGCGGATATCCAGATCGAGTCGGACTCCGGCGAGGAGGCGGAGGGATACGGACCGCTCGCGCAGGCGGCCCGGGCGCAGGGGCTCATCTACTCCGAGGCCACCGCGCAGGAGATCTCGGCGCTTGGCCGCCGCTCGGCCGCCGTCAAGTGCGACGTGACCGCCCGGGCCCAGGTCGAGGAGACCGTGCGGCGCGTCGTCGACGAGTTCGGCTCGGTCGACATCCTCGTCAACAACGCGGGCACGCTCGACCATGTCGGCCAGCTTCCCGACCAGGTGCCTGAGCTTTGGGAGCGGGACCTGCGCGTGAACCTGACCGGCTCCTTCAACTGCGCCCAGGCGGTCTGGCCGCACATGAAGGAACGGGGGTGGGGGCGGATCGTCAACATGGCGTCGGTCGCGGGGACGCTCGGCGGGTTTGGCCAGGCCAGCTATTCCACCACCAAGGCCGGGCTGCTCGGGCTGACGCGCACGCTCGCGCTCGAGGGCGCCCGGCATGGGATCACCTGCAACGCGATCGTGCCGGGAGTCATCGGCACAGAGGCCTTCAACTTCGGCAATGCCGCGATGAACGAGCGAATGGTGCAGCGCACGGCGATGCGTCGAGCCGGCGAGCCGCAGGAGGTGGCGAATGCGATCGCTTTCCTCTGCTCGGACCTCGCCTCGTACATCACCGGGGTCGGCCTGAACGTCAGCGGCGGCATCGAGCTCTTCACGTTCTAAGCGGGGCTGCTCCGCACATGCCGGCAAATGCCACGGCCTGGTGTCGGACACCGTGACGTGGGTGTAACGGACGTGTCCGAAGAGCAGAAAAGAACCTCCACACGCGTGGCTAGACTTCGCAACCTTGCCTGCTCGGCGCAAATACTCCCTGGTCCGGCCTCGCCCCCGGCGGCGTCGCAGGACGCGCGCCCAGCGCCGCCAGTTCTGGCAGCGAACCGTGATCCTCACGGTGTTTGGCGCCCTCGCGGGGATGGTGTTGGGCCTCGCCTTCGCGGGCTCCCCCTCGCGCCTCGCCAACGGCGTTCGGATCGCCGGCGTCGACGTGGGCGGGAGGACGCCGCATCAGGCGCGCTCCATCCTCGAGCAGCGTGCGGACGCGCTCGCGTCCGTCCCGGTGACCTTCCGGGTCGGCTCTCGCACTTGGGAGATGCAGCCCCGGCACCTCGGGATCCGCGTGGACTGGGGCGCCGCCGTCGACGCCGTGCGCCGGCAGGGCAACGGTTTCGGGCCTCTGCGCGGTTTCCGCCGGCTCGATCTGCGCTTTTTCGGAGCAGACGTCGCGCCCCCGACACAGGTCTACGACGCGGCGTTGGAGGCGAAGCTCAACGAGATCTCGGCCGCGGTCAACCTCGAGCACCGCGAGGCGTCGATCGTGCTGCGCGGGCTCCGGCCCGTAATCCTCCCGAGCCGCACAGGCCACACACTCGACCGCCACGCCGCAGCGGCCACGATTGTGCGTGCCCTGGCAAGCCTGAAGCGGGAGCCCGTCGGGCTGCCGATCCAGGTCGACCGGCCGAAGGTAACCGCGAGCGATCTCAGGGTCGTGCAGGCCGAGGTGCGCACCGCCCTTTCGGCTCATGTCCACCTGACGCTCGGCGCGACGCGCTGGAACCTGCGGCCGCCGCGCATCGCCCGCCTGCTTGAGCTTCCGGCCGACGGACGGCGTGATCTCCGGATCGGTGGCGCCGGAGCCAGCAGTTGGTTCACCGCCCTTGCGAAGCGCGTCGACAAGCGGCCGGTGGACGCCGACTGGGCAATCAGCAAGAGCGGCATTCGCGTGATCCCGGATCAGCCCGGCCACGTGCTCGACGTGCCGCGGAGCGCGAAGGCGGTGCTGAGGGCGGCGCTCGTCACCCCGCCTGAGCTCCGCTCCGCCAACCTGACCGTGGAACGCGTCGGCGCAGACCGGACGACCGCGGAGGCGCGGGACATGGACATCAAGTCCCTGGTCGCCAGCTACCAGACGTTCTACGGCGGCGAGCCGAACCGGATCCACAATGTGCAGCTCGTCTCGCACCTCGTCGACAAGCACGTCATCGCGCCCGGCGAGACGTTCTCCTTCAACGGCGCAACCGGCGCGCGCACCGAGGACAAGGGCTTCCTGGCAGCGCCGGTGATCATCAACGGCGAGCTGAAGACCGGTCTCGGCGGCGGTGTCTGCCAGGTCTCGACGACCGTGTTCAATGCGGCGTACGAGGCCGGGTTGCCGATCGTCTCGCGCACGAACCACGCGCTCTACATCAGCCACTACCCGCAGGGCCGCGACGCGACGGTCAACTACCCGGACACGGACCTGAAGTTCACGAACGACACCGACCACTGGCTCCTGCTGCGGACCTGGGTCGGCTCCTCGTCGCTCACGGTCGCGCTATACGGGACGCCGGTGGACCGCCGGGTCGTCAGCGAGACGTCGCCACTCGTCGTGACGGGCCCACCACCGGTCAAGAAGATCAAGGATCCGACGCTCTTCGTCGGCGAGACCGTGGTCGAGGAGCCCGGGTCGCCGTCCCTCAAGACGAGCAACGAGCGCAAGGTCTACGACGCCGACGGGAAGCTTCTCTTCGACACGACGTTCTACTCGTCGTACCGCGGTGAGATGAAGGTCATCCGCGTGGGCACGAAGAAGCGCCCGAAGGATCAGACCGACACGACGACCACGACGGGCACGACGACGACCACCAAGAAGAAGACGACGACGACTACGACTACGACGACGCCTCGGCCCTAGCGATCGCGTCCGCAAGAGTCTGCGGGATCCGCGTCGGGCGCAGCGTCTTCGCGTCGACGCAGGCGTGCGAAGTCCACCCGTCGGCGATCACCTCGCCGTCGCGCGTGACCTCGTAGTCGAAGCGAAATCGCGCACCGCGAACCTCTCCGACACGCGTTTGGACGCGGAGCTGGTCGTCGAAGTGGGCAGGGTGCCGGTAGCGCACGTGGGTCTCGAGCACGAACGACTCGAGGCCCTGCTCGCGGATCGCCGAATATCCGCCCGCGTACTCGGCCAGGTAGGCGACCCGCGCCACCTCGAACCAGATGAGGTAGTTGGCATTGTGCGCCACCCCCTGAGCGTCGGTCTCCGCAAAGCGGACCGTCACGTCGGTGCTGAAGCGGAATCCGCCCACGCGCGTCACTCTACGGCGGTGGCGCACACCGTTCGCGACCTGGCCGCGCTCGTCCGCGAGCGCCAACCCTGCGTCGTCCTGACCGGGGCCGGCATCTCGACCGAGAGCGGCATTCCGGACTTCCGCTCGCCGAGTGGGATCTGGGCGCAGTACGACCCGATGGAGTACGCGACGATCGACGCCTTCCGGCGGGATCCGGTGAAGGTGTGGGAGTTCTACGCGCTGCGGTTCGAGTTGCTCACCACAGCCGAGCCGAATGCGGGACACCTCGCACTCGCGGAGCTCGAGCGCCGTGGGCTCGTGGCCGCGGTCGTCACACAGAACATCGATGGACTGCACAAGCGCGCCGGGTCGCGCGACGTCGTCGAGGTGCACGGCTCGATCCGCTCGGCGAGTTGCCTCGAGTGCGGGGAGCGGGTCCCGCTCGAGGAGGTGGTCGCCGCGCTACGGGATCGGCCGGCGCCGCCGTGCCCGGGCTGTGGCGCCGTGCTCAAGCCGGACGTCGTCATGTTCGGGGAGCTGCTGCCGGCCGATGCGATCGAGCGGGCGATCGAGCTCGTCCGCCGGGCCGGCCTGCTCCTGGTCGTGGGCTCGTCGCTCGAGGTGCACCCGGTGGCCGGGCTACCCGATGAGGCCGTTTCCGCCGGCGTGGCGCTGGCGATCCTGAACCGTGGGCCGACGCCCTTCGACCATCTGGCCTCGGTCCGGATCGACGGCGCGGCCGGCGAGACGCTTGCGGAGCTGGCCGAGGCGCTTGCCTAGACGCTTGCCTAGGCTGCGGCGCGCTTGATCGTCTTCTCTTCGAGGAGCCGCTTGCAGTTCGAGCAGACCTTACGCTCGACGTGGTACGGCACTCCGGCGCGTTGCCGGATCGCATGAACGGTGATCGCGGTGTGCTTGTGCCTGCGAAGCGTCATTACGTCCTCTCAGAGTAATGAGACGTTCGGTCGTACCAAGATGTTGTCGGCAAATGTCCACCAAAACTTCACACCCTCTTTACGGCGATAACCTTGTGTCGCCGTGCGAGCCCTCGCCGCCATCCCGGCGCTCGGCCTCACCCTCCTGGTGGGCTGCGGCGGAGCCCAGAAGCGGCCTGACGTCGGCGCCGACATCAAGGCCAAGACCCGGGCCTGCACCGGGGGCTCGTTCCAGCGGCTCGGCTCGGCTCGGCTGGCGTACGCGGCGATCGTGCGCTCCCGGGCAACGGTCTCCCGCCGGCCCGGCGCGCGCGCCTTCGCCAGCTTCCGGCAGCTGAACGTCAATCGCGTCCCTACGATCTTCTCGATCCGCGGCGCGCTGGTCGATGCCAAGTGCAACCCGAGGTCGTACCTCGTCCAGATCCCCAAGCGGCCGAACGGCGTGACGGCATGGGTGCCGGCCGGGCAGGTGGATGTCGCAAAGGTCTCGACCCGGATCCTCGTCGACCTGTCGGCGAAGCGGGTCACGCTCTATAAGGACGGGAAGAAGGTCTTGAGCTCCACGGCCGCGATCGGCGCGCCGGCGACGCCGACCCCCACCGGCCACTTCTACGTCAACCAGCGCCTCATCCCGATGGACAAGGGCGGCCCGTTCGGCCCCGGCGCGGTCGGACTCTCGGCGTTCTCGAACGTCCTGACAGGCTGGACGCAGGGCGGCCCGATCGCGATCCACGGCACCAACGCCCCGTGGTCGATCGGCAAGGCCGTCTCGAACGGCTGCATCCGCATGCCGAACCCCGTCCTCAAGAAGCTGTTCGACCAGGCGCTCAACGGCACGCCGGTGGTGATCCGCTCCTAAGGGAGACGGAGCCGCGCCCAGACGCCGGCGTGGTCCGACGGCCACAGGCCGTTGAGTCGGTCGCCCGGCTCCTCACCGACGATCCCCGCCGCCACGGCCCTGAAGCCGTTCCGCAGCAGCACGTAGTCGATGCGGCTGTAGAACGGGCCGCCGACCTCGCGCAGGTCGTCGCCGTGGCAGCAGGTGAGACCGATGTCGCCCGGATGGGCCTGCGGCCACGCATCCTGGAACCCCGCGGCAAGTAGGTTCGCATGCGTCGGCGTCCCCGTCCCGTCCGCGCGCGAATTCAGATCGCCGAGCAGGACGGTCGGCAGGCTCGTGCTCGTGGGGCCGCCGGGGGCGACCAGCTCCATCCCCTGCGCCGCCTGTGACGTGTCGTTGAAGGACTCGAGGTGGGTCGTGACTACGCGGAAGGTCCGGCCACCCACCGTCGCATCGGCAGACACCCAGCCCCGCTTCGCCGTGACGAGGCCGCCGAAGAGAGGCGTCGTGGTCGCGTAGAGACCGGTGCGGACGCGCTTGATCTTGATCTTCTTGTCGATCCGCACGAGCAGGCCGTCACGGATCGTGAGCCGGATGTCCATCTTCGGGGGATCGCCGCTCGGCAGCTCCGCGTCCGTGGCATTGCCGATCGCGAGGAACCGATAGTGAAGCTTCCGGGCCGCCAGCGCCTTGCGCAACTCCTTCGCGTAGTCGAGCACGACGGTGGTCGCGGGCGTCACCGTGAAGTCGGCCGG
>DASWGR010000168.1:0-6591 GCA_036393535.1 Gaiellaceae bacterium
AGACTCTCGTCGCCACGGATGTCGCAGCGCGCGGGTTGGATCTCGACGACGTCACGCACGTGATCAACTTCGACCCGCCGGGCGAGGACAAGGACTACGTGCACCGAACCGGCCGGACCGGCCGCGCGGGACGCAGCGGCAAGGCGATCACATTGGTCCTGCCCGAGCAGCAGGCCGAGACGAGCCACGTCGCACGCAGGCTTGGTCATCACGCGCAGTTCGAGGAGGCAGGCCTGCAGTCAGCCCGGGCCAAGCTGATGTACACGAGCCGCCGCGGCCGGCGCTCGAAGTGGTAACCGACTAAACCTTCGCGAGCCCGCGCGCTTTGCGGGAGGTGGCAGTCGCCCGCTTCTGGCCCGACAACTGCGCCTTCCGCAAACGCACGTTGTTGGGCGTCACCTCGACGCATTCGTCGTCGCCGAGGAACTCGAGAGACTGCTCCAAGGAGAGCAGGCGCGGCGGAATCAGCCTGACGAGCTCGTCCGCAGTGGACGAGCGCATGTTGGTGAGCTTCTTCTCCTTGGTCGCGTTGACGTCGAGATCCTCGGCGCGCGCATTCTCTCCGACGACCATGCCCTCGTAGACCTCGGTGCCGGGCCCGATGAACAGCTGTCCGCGCTCCTGCAGGTTGAGCAGGGCAAACGCGGTTGCGGGGCCGCGGCGATCTGCAACCAGGCTGCCCGTGGGCCGCATGCGCAGCTCACCGTGCCAGGGCTCGTAGGCGTGAAAGACATGGTGGAGGATGCCCGTGCCGCGGGTCTCGGTCAGGAACTCCGTGCGAAAGCCGATCAAGCCTCTCGCAGGAACGAGGTACTCCATCCGGACCCAACCCGTGCCGTGGTTGACCATGTGCTCGAGACGAGCCTTTCGGAGCGCGAGCAATTGTGTGATCACGCCCACGTAGTCCTCCGGCGCGTCGATTGCGAGCCGCTCCACCGGCTCGTGGATTTTCCCGGCCATTTCTCGCGTGACGACCTGCGGCTTGCCAACGGTGAGCTCGAAGCCTTCCCGGCGCATCAGCTCGACGAGAACCGCGAGCTGCAGCTCGCCACGCCCTTGCACCTCCCACGCATCCGGCCGCTCCGTGGGGAACACGCGCAGCGACACGTTTCCGACCAGCTCCTGCTCGAGTCGCGCCAGAATCATATTGGCGGTGAGGCGAGTGCCGTCCTGCCCCGCGAGCGGCGAAGTGTTGACGCCGATCGTCATGGCGAGACTCGGCTCGTCCACTCCGATCACGGGCAGCGGGCGCGGATCGTCGGGATCGGCAAGCGTCTCGCCGATCGTGACCTCAGGAATGCCTGCGACTGCGATCAGCTCGCCCGGTCCCGCCTCGTCCGCCTCGACACGGTCGAGCGCTTCCGTGACGTAGAGCTCGGTGACCTTCACGCGCACGATCTCCCCGTCGGCGCGGCACCAGGCAACCTGCTGGCCTTTGCGAATCGTCCCTTCGCGGATGCGGCAGAGCGCGAGCCGCCCCAGGTACGGCGACGCGTCGAGATTTGTCACATGCGCCTGCAGCGGATGTCCCTCCTCGTAGGACGGCGCGGGAATCCGGGCCACCAGTACATCGAAGAGCGGGCCAAGGTCGTCGGCGAGATCGTCGGGATCGAGACCGGCGCGACCGGCCCGTGCGTTGGCGTAGACGATCGGGAACTCGATCTGACTCTCGTCGGCATCGAGATCGAGGAAGAGCTCGTACACCTCGTTCACGACGTCCTCGATGCGAGCATCCGGCCGGTCGACCTTGTTGACGACGAGGATCACCGGCAGCCGCGACTCGAGTGCCTTGCGCAACACGAATCTCGTCTGCGGCAAGGGCCCTTCGCTCGCGTCCACCAGCAGCAGGACACCGTCGACCATCGTCAATGCGCGTTCGACCTCGCCGCCGAAGTCGGCGTGTCCCGGCGTGTCGACGATGTTGATCTTGATCCCGTCGCGCCGGACGGCCGTGTTCTTCGCCAGGATCGTGATCCCCTTCTCGCGCTCGAGGTCCATCGAGTCCATCACGCGATCGGCTACGTCCTGATTCGCGCGAAACGAACCCGACTGCCACAACATCGCGTCGACGAGCGTCGTCTTGCCGTGATCGACATGGGCGACGATCGCAATGTCCCGGATGTCCTCGCGAAGCGCCATTCGAGGAGGGTAGCGGCGAAGACCGCCGCCACTGTGGGTTTCGGCGCTATCCTGTGAGCTGACTGGAGCGAGCATCTGCGCGCGCCCCTTTGAGGAAGGTGATTCCATGACGGCAGACGCTCGATCGACGCAGCGTGTCGAAGGTGGTCGAATCAACGGCGACATGCTGTGGTTCAACAACGAGAAGGGTCACGGCTTCATCGAGACAGCAGCGGGAGACCGACTGCGAGTCGAGGGGTCCGATTTCAGGAACGGGCCGCCCGAAGGACGAGTCGCCGGTATGTCCGTCACGTTTCAGGTCACCGGTGACGGAGAGGCGGCAAGAGCTCAAGACGTCGCCTTCCCGGAGGATGCCCCGCCTCGGCGCGCGCGCATCCGCCGCAGCGCAGGCCGCTGAGCTCCCGCTTTTCGCTCCTCCTAGGGCAGACGAGGCGACCAGAGCGCCGACAACAAACCAGCGGCGACGAGCAGGAGCGCCGCGCCGGCGAGAAAACCGTAGGTGATCTCGCTCTGGCCGGGCTTGCGCCCGAGACGCGAGCCGAGCTTCTTGTACGCAGACTGCAACGACTTCGCGCTCTGCGCCGCGAAGAACTCCCCGCCCGTGCGGTCCGCAATTGCCTTGAGCGTCTCGGGATCCGGAGGGACCGGCACCCGCCGGCCGCCGAACGGCGCCCCTCCCGGAAAGCCACCGCCGCCGAAGCTGAGCGAGCCATTCGGCGTACCTAGCGCGACTGTGTACACAGGAATCCCGGCCACCCTGGCGCGCTCGGCGCCCTGGAGCGGCTCGAGAGTGCCTCGCGTCTGCGCTCCGTCCGAGAGGAACAGGATCGAGACGAGGCCGCGCGTTTGTGTGTCCGGCGCAGCAGTGGTCGAAGAGGCAAGGTTGCCGCTCTGACCCGACACCGCCTGCTGACCGAGCTTGACCGCGGCGGCGAGCGCGTCGCCGATCGCGGTGCCGCCAAAGCTGGGGAACCATTGGATCGTCTCGAGAGACTTCCGGACGAGATCGTGATTCGTCGTCGGTGGGGAAGCCACGGCGGGGTCGCCGGCAAAGGCGATCAGCGCGACCTGAAGCCGAGCGGGCACGCGATCGAGGAAGGTGCGAACGGCCGCGGTCGCAGCGCCGATCCGACTGGGCTTCACGTCCTTCGCCTCCATCGAGCGCGACACATCGACCACGAGAATCACCGTGGCGCGGTCCCGCGGCACGAGCGTCGTGTGTTCAGGGCGAGCCATCCCGACGCAAAGGGCGGCCAGCGCGAGGAGGAAGAGCGCAAGCGGGACGAACCGTCGCCGGTAGCGGTCGCCGACCACGCCCGCGAGCACGTCGAGATTGGTGAACCTGATCGCGTAACGCATCCGCCGTCGCTCCGCCAGCACGTAGAGCGCCACCGCGAGCGGCACGACGAGCAGCGTCAAGAGGAGCAGCGGACGTTCGATGGTCACGAGCCGCCCCCGCACACCGCGCCGACTTGCACGACCGCGCGGACGCCTCGCACTGTCGCGGCGACATGCACCCGCGCCAGAACGCGCCGTCCTTGGACGCTGCGCATGGCACTCACGCTCTGAACCAGCGGCTCCGTCGGTGCCGACGACGTGTAGAACGCGATCGCGTGCCACGCCGAGACCAAACGCTCACTCGCGGCGCACGCCGCGACAGCCTGCACGACGCCCGGGCGGAGACGCACCGTACGTACCCGCCTGATCGTCGGTTCTCCCGGCGGGAAGGCCGAGGGCAGTCTGTACGGCACCGGCCCGGAGCCGCCGCCCGACGAGGGCAGGCAACCCAGATGGGGGCGGAAGGTCGGTCCGCGCGGCGAGCCACCGGTGTAGGTGGCGCGAAACAGCGCCGCGCGGGTGGTCGTCACGCCCGGGTTGACCGGACTGCCGAGCCTCCCGAGGAAGTCGATGTCGATCGCGCGGTCGGAGAGCTCCGCGTCCAGCCCGCCGATCACATAGCCGCGAGGACACGAGAGCTGGAAGTCGACATGCGGCCGTGGCGCCGTTGCCGCCTCGGGCACGACGACCCACGGCCCAGCAACGCGCACGCAGAACTGCAGGCCGCGGCACTCGTTCGTCGCACCGGCGGGCGATGCACCCGCTCCGGCTGCTGCTGCGAGGAACGTCGCCGCCAGGACGAGGCGTTTCACGGCACCCTCCGGAACCAGAGCGCCGAAAGCGCTCCGCCGAACAGCAGGAAGGCCGCAGACCCACCCGCAAAGAGATCGGTGATCTCACGCTTCTCGCGGCGGTGACCGAGACGGGAACCGAGCTTCTCGTAGATCTGGCGCAGACTTTTCGCGTCCGGTGCGGTGAAGAACTGTGCGCCGGTCGCACGAGCGACGGTGCGCAGAGTCTCCGGGCTCGGCGGCACTCGTAGCTGAGCCTGGTACCCGCCGGCCAACGGCACGTTCACGACACCTTCCGCCGTGCCGACGACGACCGTATACACGGGGATGTGCAGCGACCTTGCCTGTGCGGCTGCAGCATCGGGTGTCGTGCGACCGCTCATCTGGGCCCCGTCGGAGATGACGAGCATCGCGGTCGGAGGAATCCTCCCGTCGCTCGTTCGCTCCGCATGCGCGAGGCGGCTACCGAGCGCCACCGCATCACCGAGCGCGGTTCCTTGTCCCGATTTGAGCGACTTCAGTGCGCTGCGTACCAGCCCTCGCTCCTCGGTGGGAGGAACTGCGACGTACGCACGGCCGGCGAATCCGATCACGCCGACACGGAACTTCTTCGGCATCCCGTCGACGAAAGCCTGGGCAGCGCGCTGCGCGGCGATCAGCCTCGAGGGGCGGACGTCCTGCGAGCTCATCGAGAGCGACGAGTCGATCGCAATCAGCACCGTCGCCTCTTCGCGCTGGACGCTCACGCTCGCGTGCGGCCGGGCGACGCCCACGATCATCGCGGTCAGAGCAACGATGAAAAGAGCGAGCGGAAGATGTCTGCGCCAGCCGGGAGCAGCGTCGACGAGGTTCGGCAGCAGAGCCGGCGTCGTGAAACGGCTCGCGTAGCTCTGCCGGCGTCGCTCGCGCAGGACGTACAGCCCCACGAGCACCGGTACGAGCACCAGACCGATCAGCGCCAGCGGAGACTGAAAGCTCATCGGCGGGCGCCTCGGCGCAGGAAGACCGCAAACGAACGGAGCCAGTCGCCGGCCGTCGTCAACACGACATGCCGCGCCCCTGCGGATGCAAGCGCGCGGGCCAACTCGGCGCGCTCCGCCGCAGCCGCCGCCGCAAAGCGCGCGCGCACACGCTCGTTGCCCGTGTCTGCGCGGAGCTGCCTCCCGGTCTCCGGATCGACGAGCCAGAGGACGCCGGCGTTCGGGAGCTCCTGCTCGCGCGGATCCCGGATCTCGACCGCGACCACGTCGTGTCGGCCGGCGAGCTCCAGCAGCGGACGGCGCCAGTCGAACGGCCCGCGAAAGTCGCTCACCACGATGACCGCCGAGCGTTGCCGTGCGAGCGCCGCGGTGCGGTGAAGCGCCTCACCCAGCGACGCCGCGCCGGCGTTCTCCTCATCCGATTGGTCTCGCAACGCCGACAGGAGCCCGAGCAGCCCGAGCCGTCCCTGCCTGGGCGGGAGGGCATGCGGCTTCTCGTCGCCGAACGTCACGAGCCCCAGCCGGTTGCCCCGTCTCGTCGCAACGTGGCCGACTGCAATCGCGACGCCTTCGGCGACGTCGGCTTTACGACGGTCGGCGGTGCCGAAGTGCATCGATGCGGAGGCGTCCAGCACGAGCCATGTGACAAGCACGCGCTCTGCTAGGTGCACGCGTACGTGCGGGATGCTGGTGCGCGCGGTGACATTCCAATCGATGCGGCGCACGTCGTCGTCTCCGGGGACATAGGGACGCACCTGCGCAAGCTCGGTCCCGTCGCCGAGAAGCGTCGAGCGATAGTCACCCGCAAGCAGTCCTTCCATCCTGCGCCCGATGCTGACGTCGAGTGCACGCAGCAGCGCCTCCGGCAACGGCCCCGGCCCCGGCCGCGCAGGTGTTGGCTCGGAGTGGAGGGCGTGGCTCATCGGCCGATCCGCGGCCGCTGAGCGGTGGAAGGGGCGTAAGGGGAAACCGGGCGGTTTCTCCGCTCTTCCTCCTCAGCCCACGCGGCGATCTCAGCGGCGCGGGTGCTGAGGCGATCCCTAAAGAAGGGAGCGCGTGAGGGAAGACGCGCAGCGTCTCGTCCGCGAAGCGGACCGGTGGAGGGGGTCTGGGGGAACCGGGAGGTTCCCCCAGCTCGAACCTGTGAGCCCCTCACGGGAGCAAGCCGAAGGCGAGCGAGCGTCACGCGACGCTGGTGGAGGCGAGGTCGAGCTTGGGAACGGGAACGGCGGCCAACACCGTCTCGAGGATCGCGTCCGGCGTCACTTCTTCCGCGAGCGCCTGGTATGTGAGGACCAGACGATGGCGCAACGCATCCTTCGCCAGCACGTGCAGGTCCTCCG
>DASWGR010000169.1:0-6765 GCA_036393535.1 Gaiellaceae bacterium
GGTGCCAGGCACGGGTACGACTCTGTGACAGCCTCGCGACTAGAGCCCGAACGGGTTGATCGGCTTCGGGCTCGTCGAAACGACCACGCTCTTCGTCTCGAGGTAGAGCTCGAGCGTGTCGAGGGCGAGCTCACGGCCGAACCCCGACTGCTTGTAGCCGCCGAAGGGGATGCCCGGGAAAGCGGTGTACGGCATGTTGATCCCGACTGTGCCGGCCTTGATGCGGCTCGCGACACGGTGGCCGCGAGCGGGATCGCCCGTCCACACCGTTGCCATCAGCCCGTACCGCACGTCGTTGGCGATGCGGATCGCGTCCTTCTCGTCCTCGAACGGGATCACCGTGACGACGGGCCCGAAGATCTCCTCCTGTGCGACCGCCATCGCGTTTTCGACTCCCGCGAGGACGGTCGGCGGATAGAACGCGCCCTTGCCGTCGCCGATCGCTCCCCCGGTGACTACCTCGGCGCCTTCCGCGCGTCCCTGATCGACGAAGCCGTGCACCTTGTCACGGTGCGCCGTCGAGATCAGGGAGCCGACCTGCGTCTCCGGATCGAGCGGATCGCCGACACACAGCTGCTGCGCAAGAGCGGAGAACTTCGCGACGAAGTCGTCGTAGATCGACTGCTCGACGAGCACTCGCGAGCGCGCCTCGCAACTCTGCCCCGCGGAGTAGTAGATCGACCACACCGAGCTCGGAATCGCATCGGCGAGATTCGCGTCTGCGAACACGAGGTTCGGGCTCTTGCCGCCAAGCTCGAGCGTGATCCGTTTGATCGGCCCCGACGCGAGCCGCATGATCTCGCCGCCCGTCTGCGTCGAGCCCGTGAACGCAATCTTGTCGACGCCCGGATGACGTACGAGATACGCGCCGGTCGTCTTGCCCGGACCGGGAACGATGTTGATCACACCGGGCGGAAACCCGACCTCGGCCGCGAGCTCCCCGAGCCTGAGCGCGGTCAGCGGCGTCGCTTCGTCGGGCTTCAAGACGACAGAGCATCCGGCCGCCAAAGCGGGCGCGAGCTTCCAGGTCGCCATCATCAGTGGGTAGTTCCACGGGACGATCTGGCCGGCGACGCCGACCGGCTCCTTCAGCGAATAGAACAACAGCGAGCCACCGATCGGATTCGAGCGCCCGGCGATCGACGCGATTGCCGACGCGTAAAACCGGAAGTTCTCGGTCGCCTGGTTCACCTCCGCCTTGACCGAGGAGATCGCCTTGCCGACGTTGCGCGCCTCGAGCTCGGCGAGCTCCTTGCGGTTCGCGACGATCGCGTCAGCAAGCGCGTGCAGAAGCCGTGAGCGCTCGGTCGGCGGCCTCTTCCCCCACGGCCCGTCGACCGCTGCGCGCGCCGCCTCGACCGCTCGATCGATGTCCACCTCGCCGGCCATCGCAGCCCGTCCCAGCGGCTCACCCGTCGCAGGCTCCGTCAGGTCACGCACTTCTCCTGACGCGGGCTCGACGAGCTCGCCGTTGATGAAGAGCCCGTATTCGCGCTCGGTTGCGACGGCCATCGGTCGCGGAGGATACGGGTTTGGCCGAGTCGGGGGCCAGTAAGATCGGTTCCATGGTCGACGAAACCGTCCAGGTCAGGGCGGCGCGCATTCCGGACCGCGATCGCCTCCTCCACGAACTGCGGGAGGCGGGGCTCGACGCGCACGCCGTCGGGGAGGTCTCGATCGCGGTGCCCTGTGGCTCGGACACAGACAGTGCGTCCGACAAGCTTCTGGCGCAGACCGAGCACATGATCCAGAGCCTCGGCGCACCCTTCGTGCCGCAGAAGCACGAAGGCGTGATCTACATTCGCCCGCCGGTCAGCTGACTGACTAGGGGAGCTGCGGGAGGTCCGGAGTCGTCGGCAGCTGCACGTCGGGCACGACGACTGCCGGCACGGTAACCGTCGGCACGGTGATCCCAGGGACGGTCACGGTGGGCAACGTGACCGGGGCCGGCAGGTTCGGCACCGAAACAATCGGCCCGACCGCGGCCGTAGTTGGCTTGACCGTAGGTGAGCTCACGGCCGGCTGTGTGTTCGAGGCGGTGTGCCCAGCCTGCGCCATCGGAGCCGCGAGCGTAGTGCCGGGCCTCTGCTCGGGTGCAGCCCGCACGGTTACGGGACGCACGATTCGTGGCCGACCTTTGCTCACCGGAACAACGGCGGAATGCTTGACGATTACAGGAGGTGCAACAGGAGCCGGCTTGTGGCCGGTTACGACCGAGAGCGCTGCCGTCGTCGCGACTGCGGCAGTGACCGCTGCGAGCTTCAGCGGCGCAGCTGCCCCGCCGAACAGCCAGCGGAAGAGCTCCACTGCTGTTGCGGCCGCGCTGCGCCGAGTGCCTGACGTCGCGCCGGACTGCTCGAGCTGTTCTGCGACGGCACGCCGCGCACGGAAGAGCAGCGTCTCGACGGCAGCAACGGAGACGCCGAGCTCGCTCGCGATCTCCTCGTACGAATGGCCTTCGAACTCCCGAAGAAGCAGCGCCCGCCGCTGCCGCGTGGGAATCGCTCCGAGCGCGCGCGTCAGCTCGCCGAGCGAGACCGCAGCGCCGCGATCCGGCGACGCGATTACGTCCTGCAGTGCGTCCAGGTCGTGTGCGGCCTCGACGCGCCCGCGGCGCCGCGCGGACTGATGTCGGTTGTGGCAGACGTTCTGGGCGATCTTGAAGAGCCACGCCAGCTCGTATTCGGGAACGACCCCGCGCCCGAGACCGCGTTGCACGTTGAGGAACGTCGTCTGCAATGCGTCCTCGGCTTCCTCACGCGAGCCGAGCCGGCTCAGGCAAAAGCCGAAGATCCGCGACGAGTGTCGCTCGTAGAGCTCGCGCGTCGCGTCAGCGGGCAGGGGTTGGGCGAGGGCGGTGCTCAAGCAGACTCACTTTGGAACAGGTTTGTGGTTTCTGCAAGGGGGGCGCCGTGGGCACCTGCGGCAGCGGGCGCCCACGGCTGGGGGGAGGATCAGTGGAGAAGGGCGGATGGCCTGGCAAGGTGGAAGCCCTGGCCGTAGTCGACACCGAGCGCGCGCAGGAGCGCGAGGTCCTCGTCGCTCGAGATGCCTTCGGCCACGATCGAGGCTCCGACACCCTCAGCGAAGCCGACGAGCGACGACGCGAGCGCTTCTCGCGCCGGATCGCGAGAAATCTCCTGCGTCAAGCTCAGATCCAGTTTCACGAGGTCGGGGGCGAGCCGAAGGATGTGCCGGAGATTCGCGAAGCCGGCACCGACATCGTCGATTGCGAGCTGCGCGCCGCGTTCTCGTAGCGGGGCAAGCGCGGCCTGGAGCGCATCGTAGTCGTCCACTTGCGCGTGCTCGGTGATCTCGATGACGACGCGATCGGCGACGGCGAAGAGCAGCTCGCAGAAGCGCGCGTCGAGAGCGGTCGTCGGCGACACGTTCAGCGCGATCGCGACACCCGGCGGAAAGTCGTCCAGTCGCTGCAACGCCGAGCGAATCGCCGCGAGCTCGAGCTCGACGCCCAGACCGACCTCGGTTGCCTCCGCGAACCAGACCGAAGGCGAACGCATCGGTTCCGTCCAGAAGCGCGCGAGGGCCTCGAGCGAGACGATCGTGCAGTCGTCGAGGTCGAACACGGGCTGGAACTCGACGTCGATATCGTCACGGTCGAGCACTCCTCGAATGCGCGACCACTCGAGCCGGCGCTTCTCACTCTCGAGCTGCTCGCGGTCGACTTGGTCAGCAACGATCTCCGCCAAGACGCGAAGGAACCGCACGTCGCGAACGTTCAGCGAGGGCTCCGGGGAGCGGCTGAGACAGCAGAGCGTGCCGTAGAGCGTGCCGTCCCAGAGGCGAATCGGCACGCCGATGTACGCACCGATGCCCGACTCACGGGTGATGGGAAGATCGGCCGTGCGAACATCCGCGACCGCGTCGTGAACGAGAGTCGGCAGGTCCCCCTGCTCGACCGGGATCCGCGATCCGACCTCGAGGTCGAACCACTCGTTCTCGCCGTCCACGGCCTGCACGACGAAGTCGCCGTCGAACGCCCCCACGACCGCGACGTCCATGTCGAGCGCCGCGCGTGCAAGCGAGAGGATGCGCTCGATCGCCTCGCTCGAGCCGTCGAGACTGAGTCTCGCGAGCTCGGCGAGACCCTCGAGAGTCGGAGCAGGCCTGGTGGAGGCAACGCCGCTCACGCGATCCTGGCCTCCCGGGGAACGAGCGGTGTCACCGTCGCGTGGCGCGGCGGTTCGACGATCGCGTCGATGAGCTTGACGGCCGGGGTGTCCTTCGTCAGATAGCGCTCGGCGCCTGCAAGCCTTGCATGGGCGGCGAGCTCGGGGGAGCGGGCGGCGGAGACGATGACGACGCGCGAGCGGGGAGAGACCCGCCGGACGTGCCGTGTCGCCTCGATGCCGTCCATGCTCGGCATGTGGACGTCCATCAGCACGACGTCGGGATTGAGCGCCTCGGCGAGCGACACGGCCTCCTTGCCGCTGGAAGCGGAGCCGACGACCTGGATGCGGTCGTCGATTCCGAGCGTGAGCATCAGTGCTTCGGCAAACAGTGCGTGGTCGTCCACGACGAGCACGCGCACGACCTCACGGTCGGGGACTGCATTGATGAATTTGCGTCGCATTGGCGGAGGAGAACGCGACCTCCCCGCAAACTTGCGTTGCTAGGCGCGGAATCACCCGTTCGAGGGAACCCGAACGTAGACGGCTGCCTTCGCATCCAGGGCGGCACGCCGGAAGGAACGATCGCGTTCGAGCCGGCGCTGCGGCGCGCTGCCCCGCGTGACGACGACAGCCGTGGCTTCGCTTAGCAACTCGTCTCCTGCCGGGCCGGCGTCGAGCCAGTCCAGGTAGCGGCGCTGGTCGCGGCGCGAGAACGCGTCGAGCGGATTCGCGATCCAGACCCGGCGCCCGTCGAGCGCGAGCTGTTCGGCGTCGATGCCGTCGGCGAGGATCGGCTTGCCGGCAGCCAGCCGCGCAGCCTCGCTGCGCAGGCGTTTGCCCGCGCCGTCCTGGGGCGGCGTCTGGAACACCCCGATGGCGAGGAACGCAGCCGGAACCACGGCGCACAGCACGAGCGGGCGCGGGGAGATCGTGAAATCGCGGAGGAACCGCTTCCCGAGACCGTGCGCGGCGGGAGCCGCGATGAAGCAGAGGAGCCAGATCGCGTTCCGCCCTGCATGCAGCGTCATGGCCGCGAGGGCCGCAACACAGACGAACTCCCAGATCCTCAGACCAGAGCGATACGCGAACACGAGCAACGGGATTGCCAGCAGGATGAAAAGAACGTCGAACGGCTTGTGCAGGGACAGCGGTGCCCACATCCCTTCGCCGCGTTGCGCCGCCTCGCTTTTGAGTACGCCGAGGTAGTAGCTGCCCGACTTCGCAAACGCCGGTGTGATGAAGAGCGCAGCGCAGCAAGCGGCGAGGACGCTGGCCGCCACGACGGGCTCACGGCGGAAACGCTCGAGAACGAGATAAGCGGCGGCGATCGCCAGTCCGACGAGCACCGCGCCGTGAAGGTTGGTCCAGATCGCGATTAGCGGGACAAGGAGCCAGACGCGGCGGCTCGGGGTGCGCGCCTCCGCGCGGAGGAGAAGCAGCGCGACGCAGAACAGCACGAGTGAGAAGAGCTGCGCGCGCACGATGATGAAGGACGGCACGGTGGCGAAGAACACGAGCATGAGCGCGAGTGCGCTGGCCGCATCGGGTGCACCGTAGGCACGCATGCCGAGGGCGAGAAGCGTGAGCGCGGCGGTCACAGCCACGAGCTGCGCCAACAGCAGGCCTCGATCCCCGCCTACCACCTGCAGGGCATGGAAGACGAGCTCGCCGAGGACAGGCACGTTGACCCAGTCCACCGAAGGTGAGGCGGCATAGGGAACGCCGGTCGGGATCGACCCCTCCGTGAGAATGGTCCGGCCCAGGGCAGCAAGCCACCTGGCATCGGCGCCGATGCTGCCCAGGAGTGCGCAAGCGCCCGCGCCTAGGGCGACGGCAAGCCAGGTAAGCCTGGAGCTCTGCGGCCTGTGCTCCATAGGAGAGGCATCGGCCTTGAGCCCAGGCCGCTGTAGCTCTTCCGTCTGGAGGCTAGGAAACCCGTTCGAACAGCGCGGCCTGGCCTTGCCCCACGCCCACGCAGAGCGTCGCGACTCCGTAACGGGCCCGGCGCCGGCGCAGCTCGTGCAGCAGCGACACGACAAGCCGTGCACCGCTCATCCCGAGCGGATGGCCGATTGCGATCGCACCGCCGTTCACATTCACCTTGTCTTCGTCGAGACCCAGCTCACGGATGACGGCGAGGCTCTGCGACGCGAATGCCTCGTTCAGCTCGACGAGATCGAGCTCGTCCACCGACACGCCCGTGCGATCGAGCAGCTTGCGCATCGCGGGCACGGGCCCGATGCCCATCACGCGGGGATCGACGCCGGCGACCGCGCTGGCAACGAAGTGGCCGAGGGGCTCGATCCCGAGCTCCCGCGCCTTCTCTTCGCTCGCGATCACGAGCGCCGCCGCACCGTCGTTGATGCCGCTCGCGTTGCCGGCGGTGACCGTACCACCCTCGCGGAAAGCCGGCTTCAGGGCTGCAAGCTTCTCGGCGCTCGTGTCGGGACGCGGGTGCTCGTCTCGCTCGACCCCGTTCACCGGGACGAGCTCGTCGTCGAAGCGGCCGGCCGCCGCCGCAGCCGCCCAACGCTGCTGCGAGCGCAATCCGAAAGCGTCCTGCTCCTCCCGGGAGACCTGCCAGCGCTCGGCGACGTTCTCGCCGGTCTCGCCCATCGACTCGAGCGGAAAC
>DASWGR010000170.1:0-13936 GCA_036393535.1 Gaiellaceae bacterium
ACGCGCGCAGCAACGTTCGAGTGGCGGCTTCACCGAGTTCGTGCCGCTGCCGTTCGTGCACATGGAGGCTCCCATGTGGCTGCGCGGACAGGCGCGCTCGGGCCCGACGTTCGGAGAGACGCTGCTGGTGCACGCGGTCGCACGGCTCGCGTTGCATCCGTGGATCACCAACATCCAGGTGTCGTGGGTCAAGCTCGGTGCGCAAGGGGTTGCGGCCGCGTTGCGCGCAGGTGTGAACGATCTCGGCGGCACGCTCATGAACGAATCGATCTCGCGGTCGGCCGGCGCCGAGCACGGGCAGGAGTTCGCGCCGGAGGCGATGGAGGAACTCATCCGCTCGGCGGGCCGCGTCCCGCGACAGCGCACGACGCTTTACGACGACGCGCCCGCAGAGCGGCGGTTTGCGTCATTCGGCGCCGCTCCTCTGGCCGAGCCGTGGAATCCCCCCGTGAAGGACGCAGGCCTCGTCGCGCCGGCCCGGCTCGTCCGGCCGGGGTTCGCTACTTAGTGCCCCTACCAGCAATGCTCGCCGGCCTCTGGCTCGGCGCTCGCGACCCAGAGACTCGGCAGCATCACTGGCAGGGGCACTAGGGTTCGAACGCCAAGAGATCGTCGAGCGTCTCGCGCCTGCGGATCAGCTCGGCGCGGCCGTCGGCCACGAGCACAGCCGCGGGGCGCGGCACTCCGTTGTAGTTCGACGCCATCGCGAGCGTGTAGGCGCCCGTTGCCGGCACCGCGAGTAGGTCATCTCGCCGGGGTTCCGGCAGTTCGACGTTGTCGATGAGAACGTCGCCGGATTCACAGTGCTTGCCCGCAATGCGGTACGTCCCGGAGGTCGACTCGGCGGCACGGTTCGCGAGCAGCGCCTCGTAGCGCGAGCCGTAGAGCTGGGGGCGCGGGTTGTCCGACATGCCGCCGTCCACCGCCGCGTAGGCGACGCCCGTCGTCCGCTTGACGACTCCGACACGATAGAGCGTGAATCCTGCGGTTCCGACGAGCGACCGGCCTGGCTCGAAGATCACGCGGGCCGGCTGCGTCCAGTGTTGGCGCAGGCGGACGAGCAACTCGCGTGCGAACTCCTCCGGTTGCGGCACCGTCTCGTCCAACGAGTGTCGGATCGCAAGCCCGCCGCCGAGGTCGAACACGCGCGGTGTCCAACCGAGCTCCGTCTGGCAACGTAGCGCGACGTCGGCCAACCGTTCCACGGCGAGCAGGCTCTCGGCGCTGCGCGTGAGCTGGGAGCCGATGTGGACGTGCAGCCCTGCGACGTCGAGCCCGTCGGACAGCGCGTTGCGTACTGCGGCGACGGCGTCGTCGGCGACGAGCCCGAACTTCGATTCCGCGTGCGCGGTCTGGATCGCACGATGTGTATCCGCCTCGATGCCGGGAGTGACACGGATCAGAACCGTCTCGACGCCGGCGGCCCGCGCACGGGCGACTTCGTCGAGCGCGTCGAGGACGACCAGCGCGCCCGCAGCTGCCGCAGCGCAAAGCTCGTCGTCCGACTTGTTGTTGCCGTGGAAGACGATGCGATCGCGGGGCACGGCTGCGCGCAGTGCGAATTCCAGCTCGCCGAGCGTCGAGACATCGGCCCCGAGTCCATCGGCGGCGAGCAGGCGCAGCAGCGCGACGTTCGGAAATGACTTCGTCCCGTAGACGACGAGCGCCTCGGGGTCCGCGCGCGCGTATGCGCGCGCACGCGCGAGGACGGTGTCCCGGCAGTAGACGACGAGAGGCGTGCCGTACTCGTCGGCGAGTGCCGACGCGCGGACGCCGCCCACGACCAGCTCGCCGTCCTCGACGGTCGCCGTGTCGGGGAAGAGCTCGATCAGCTGATTCTGCGCGTCAGTCGCCCCACCAGTCCTGAACCATTTCGGCGTCGCCGGGGCCCGTGTTGGGGGCTCCCACGATCAGGAACTCCGCGCCCTCGTTGCCGGCCTCCATCGACCTCATCGTGTCTTTGTGGACGCGAACCGCATCCCACTGCTTGAGGTCTTTGACCTCGTCCTCGATCTTCATCCGCGCACTGCCGCTGACGAGGACGTAAACCTCCTCCTGGTTCTTGTGCTTATGGCCGAAGGGCAGTCGGAAACCTGGTGCTACCCGGCAGTAGCTGAGCCCCGACTGTTCGAGTCCCAGAGGAACGCGCGCCATGCGGAACTCGAGATCGGGCGAGAGGCCGAAATTGGGCGCCTGATCGTCGGCATCCTTGAGATTGAGATGTGTGTAGTCGCTCATGGCTGCGACTGTAACCGCTGCTACGATCCGGAGAGATGAAGGATCTGCTTCTGTAGGAAGGGAAGCCACCGTGGCGAAGGCCGCGCCAGTTTCCCACGGCCTCTCACCCGAGAGGCTTTTTCGTTTCTAGAGGACGTTCATGGACAAGTACGACGCGCAGACAATCGAGCCGAAGTGGCAGCAGGTCTGGGAAGAGACCCGCGCCTTCCAGGTGCCAAACCCCGAGCCGGGGGCTCCTCGCAACGAACGGAAGTCCTATGTGCTCGAGATGCTGCCGTACCCGTCGGGCTCGCTGCACATCGGGCACGTCCTCGTCTACACGTTGGGCGACGTCCTCGCGCACTTCTATCGCCGGACGGGCTCGGAGGTGCTGCGTCCGATGGGCTACGACTCCTTCGGGTTGCCGGCGGAGAACGCGGCGATCAAGGAGGGCGGCCATCCGCACGACATCGTGGAACGCAACATCGAGCTGATCCGCGGTCAGATGAAACGCCTGGGGTGGGCGATCGACTGGTCGCGCGAGTTCTCGACGCATGAGCCCGAGTACTACCGCTGGACGCAGTGGCTCTTCCTGAAGTTCTTCGAGGCCGGCCACGCCTACCGTAAGGCCGCGGTTGTCAACTGGTGCCCCAACGACCAGACCGTGCTTGCGAACGAACAGGTGAAGGACGGCCACTGTGAACGCTGCGGCGCGGAGGTCGAGGCGCGCAAGCTCGACGAGTGGTTCTTCCGCATCACGGCGTATGCCGACGAGCTGCTCGACGAAATGAAAGACGTGGAGTGGCCGGAGCGCGTGCTGGCGATGCAGAGAAACTGGATCGGTAGGTCAGAGGGCGCGGAGATCCTCTTCCGGGTCGACGAGCTCGACATCGACATTCCGGTGTTCACGACACGCCCGGACACGCTGTTCGGGTCGACCTTCTTCGTGCTCGCGCCGGAGCATCCGCTCGTCGACCGGCTGGCCGAGAAATCCCCGAGCGGCGAGGAGATCCGCGAGTACGCTCGCAAGGCCGGTGTCAGGCCTGCCGAGGAGCGCGCTGCCGGGACCGACAAGACCGGTGTCTTCACTGGTTTCTTCGCCACGAATCCCGTCAACGACGCGCGCATCCCGGTGTGGATCGCCGACTACGTCCTGATGGACTACGGCACCGGCGCGATCATGGCCGTGCCCGCTCACGACGACCGCGACCGGGAGTTCGCGGAGCGCTTCGACCTTCCGATCAAGGTCGTCATCGACGACGGGGGCAAGCTCGTCGAGTCCGCCCAATTTTCAGGTCTGCCTCACGAAGAGGGAGCGAAGGCGATCGTCGAATGGCTGGGCCCGCGCGGCCGCGGGCGTCCCGCCGTGAGCTACCGCCTGCGCGACTGGGGCTGGTCGCGCCAGCGCTACTGGGGCTGCCCGATTCCGGTCGTCTACTGCGACGACTGCGGCATCGTTCCCGTGCCGGAGGACGACCTGCCGGTGCTGTTGCCCGAGGTCGAGGACTACAAGCCCAAAGGAGTCCCGCCGCTGGCGCAGGCCGAAGACTGGGTCCGGGTCCCGTGCCCGCGCTGCGGCAAAGAAGGCCGCCGCGAGGTCGAGACCATGGACACCTTCGTCGATTCGTCCTGGTACTTCCTGCGTTACTGCGATCCGCTCAACGACCGCGCGCCGTACGACCGCGAGACTACGGACTACTGGATGCCGGTCGACCACTACACCGGCGGCGTCGACCATTCGACCGTCCACCTGATCTACGCGCGGTACTTCACAAAGGTGCTGAACGAGCTGGGGCTGATCGGTCACCGCGAGCCGTTCAAGCGCTTCTTCGGCAACGGCTTCGTCACGCAGGGCGGCGCGAAGATCTCGAAGCGGGTGGGAGGCGCTGCCACACCCGACGAGCTCGTCGAGAGCTACGGCGCCGATGCGACGCGACTGTCGCTGCTGTTCATCGGCCCGGCCGACCAAGACATGGAGTGGACCCCAGCGGTCGTGGAGGGGACGCAGCGTTTCCTCCGCCGGCTCTGGCGTGTGGTCGGCGAGGTTGCCGACGGCCCTGTGGGAGGCGCGCCCGGTGACGGGCCGCTGGCTCGCAAGACGCATCGCACGATCGCGCGTGCCACCGATGACCTCGGCCGGCGGCACCAGTTCAACACGCCGATTTCGACGGTGATGGAGCTCGTCAACGAGCTGGCGAAGGCCCAGGACGATCCCGCGGCTCGGTTTGCCGCGGAAACGGCGGTGTCGCTGATCCAGCCGTACGCACCGCACGTTGCCGAGGAGCTGTGGGAGCGCCTGGGACACGAGCGCCTGTGGGAACAGCCGTGGCCGGAGGCAGATCCCGCCTTGCTCGAGGAGGACACGTTCGAACTGGTCGTGCAAGTAAACGGGAAGGTTCGCGACCGCATCCAGGTTCCGGCGGACCTGCCCGCAGAAGAGCTCGTCGCGCGCGCCAAGGAGTCGCCGAAGGTGCAGGCGCAGTTGAACGGAGCTGAGATCCGGCAGACGATCGTCGTACCGCGCAAGCTCGTGAACCTCGTCGTCGACTAGTTAGAGAGAGGCGCACTCTCGCCACAGATCCGTCACGGACGCGTGACAGCTTTGTCGCCACGATTGGCGACATGCCCGAGATCCCGTTCGACCGGCGACGCGTGTTGGCAGTCGGAGTGGTGGCGCTGCTGGTGCTTGTCGTGGCCGGAAAGGTGTTCTTGCGGCCCGCGCGCCCGGTGGTTCCGCCGCCCGTGCGGGTCTCGGCCGCGGCGAGCCACGCTCCCGCACCCATGTTGTTCGTCAACGTTGTCGGTGCTGTCCGGCGGCCGGGGCTCTACCGGCTGAAGGACGGTGCGCGCGTCGCGGACGCGGTGAGCCGGGCGGGCGGGCCGACACCCAAGGCGCAGATCGAACTGGTCAACCTCGCTGCGCGGATTGCCGACGGCGAGCAGATCGTCGTGCCTCGTCGCGGGCTTGCGAGCCCCTCCGCCACTGCGTCCGGTGGTGCCGTCGCCGCAGGGCCGGTGCATCTGAACAGCGCCACGCTCGAGCAACTCGACGCGCTGCCTGGAGTCGGGCCGGTCACCGCGCAAAAGATCCTCGATTACCGGCAGCAGCACGGTGCTTTCGGCTCGGTCGACGAGCTCGATGCGATTGCCGGAATCGGCCCCGCACGGCTGGAGCAGCTTCGCGGGCTGGTGGCGCCGTGAACGTCGCTCGCCTTCGGCTCGCTCCCGCGAGGGAAACCATGTTTCCCTCACGGGCTCCCTTCTTTAGGGATCGCCTCAGCCCTCGCGCCGCTGAGATCGCCGCGTGGGCTGAGGAGAACAAGAGGGGAAACCTCCCGGTTTCCCCCTTTGCCCCTTCCACCGCTCATCGGCCGAAGAGCAGCCGATGAGCGAGCGGCTTGTCCGTTACCCGTCCCAGCTATTGGCCGGTTCGCTTTGCCTTGGCCTCGCAGCGGCGAACGTCGTGCGCGCACAGACCGCACTTGGCTTGGTCATCGCGGCTCTGCTCGGGGGCGTCGTGGCTGCCTCTTGCAGACATCGCCGTCTCGGCCTGCTGGCGGTCGCGCTCGCGCTCGCGGGCTGGTGGTGGGGTAGTGCACGTCTTGATGCGCTCGATCGCAGCCCGTTGACGTCTCGTCTCGAAACCGCCGCTCGCGTGCGCATGACCGTCACCGGGCCGGCGCGCCGGGGAAGGTACGACGTGCGCGCACCGGCGCTCGTCACGCAGTTCGCCGGGCGAGCGTTGCGCGAGCCGGTGCAGCTGAAGCTGCCGCTGGGACGAGCGCCGCCGCAAGGCGCCATCCTGGACGCGCTCGTCCGGGTAACGGCCCCACGCGGACCGAAGAACGGGTTCGACGAACGGACGTGGCTCCGGCGTCACGGTGTGCATGTCGTCCTGCTCGTCGACCGCTGGCGGATCGTCGGCCGGCGCGGCGGGCTTGGCGGTGTCGCGGACGTTCTGCGACGACGGCTGCAGAACTCCGTCGCGCGAGGGCTGACCGGTTATCGCGCGGCCGTGCTGGAGGGCGTCGTCCTCGGCGAGGACAGTGGGCTCTCGGAAGAGTTGAGGCGTCGCTTCCGCGCTTCCGGGCTCTACCACCTCCTGGCCGTCTCAGGACAAAACGTGGCACTTGTCGCCGGCAGCGCACTGATCCTTGCGTGGCTACTCGGCGTATCGCGTCTGATCGGTCAGCTGTGCGCGTTGGCTTCTATCTGTGCCTACGTGCTGGCGGTCGGCGCCCAACCCTCGGTGATCCGGGCGGGCGTCGCGGGTGCGCTCGGCTGCCTCGCCTGGCTGTCGGCTCGCGCCGCGGATCGCTGGCAGCTCCTGCTCGTCGGCGCGATCGTCCTGCTCGCGTGGAATCCGTACACGCTCCTCGATCCCGGCTTTCAGTTCTCGTTCGCCGCAGTGCTCGCGATCTTCCTGCTCGTCCCGCGCTTCCAACGTTTTCTCGAGGGCTACCCGCTCGGCCGCTCGCTGCGGGTCGTCGTGGCGATCTCGGCGGCCTGCGGGTTGGCGACGGCGCCGATCGCGTGGCTCCAGTTCCACTCGGTGCAGCTCCTGACCGTCCCGGCGAACGCGCTCGCCGCTCCAGCGGTGGTCCCGCTGCTCGGGCTCGCCCTTGCCGCCGCTGCAGTCGCCCCCTTCTCCCCGGGGGCCGCTGCCGCGCTCGCGTGGCTGAACGGCTGGTGTGCGGCGTATCTCGTCGCCGTCGCGCGGCTCGTGGGTGGCCTGCCGATCGCGCAGATCCGGTCGACGCGTGCTCTGCTCGTGCTGCTGGCGGGCGCCCTCCTTGCAGCCGCCTATGCTTGTCCTCCGCGATGGCGACAGAGCTCAAGCCCGTCTACCTGATCACCGGCGGCGACCGGCCGAAGATCCAGCGCGCGCTTCGCCGGCTGCGCGACCGGATCGGTGAGGAGGGCGTCGAGCTTCTCTCCGCGCTCGAGTCCGGGGGTGACGATGCGGTCGCTGCCTGCAACTCGATGGGACTGCTCGGCGGCGGCCGACGGCTCGTCGTCGTCGAGGAGGTCGAACGCTGGAAGGCGCCGGACGTGAAGGCCGTCGCCGCGTACCTGGCGAGCCCTGCTCCCGACACCGTGCTCGCGCTCGTCGCAGCGGAGCTCAAGAAAGACTCCCCACTCGCCAAGGCGTGCGCGAAGTCGGGGGACGTGCTCGTCTACGACGTTCCGAAGCGCCGCGTACCTGAGTGGGTGACGACGCAGTTCACCGAACGCGGAGTGACCGTCGATGCGGAAGCGGTCCGGCTGCTCGTCGAGATCGTGGGCGAGGACCCGGAGGAGCTTGCGTCCGAGGTGGACAAGATCGCGACCTGGGCCGGTGGTGACTCCGTCGGTGTCCGCGAGGTCGAGGACCTCGCCGCGGGTTGTGCTGAGGTGCCGGGCTACGACCTGACGGATGCGTGGGGGAGACGCGACCTCTCCGCGGTGCTGACGGCCTGCCAGACCCTGCTCGAGCGTTCCGGCGATTCGGTGTCGCGCACGGTGCCGTCGTTGATCGGGCTCCTCGTCAGCCACGTGGGCCGAGTGAGGGACTGCCAGTTGCTGGCAGAGGAGGGTTTGAGCGCGCGCGAGGCGGCCGCCCGCATGAAGCGGCATCCGTTCTACGTCGAGAAGCTCTACGCGCAGGCGCGGAACTATGGCCCGGACGAGCTGCGCGAAGCGGTCGTCCGCCTGGCCGCGCTCGACCATGCGGTCAAGGGCGGATCACGCCTCGCGGTCGATCTCGAGCTCGAGCGGGCACTGATCGACATCACGCGCCCGCGCGAGGCCGTCGCAGCAGCCGCGGGTTAGTTACTTACCCGAGGAAACGAGGCGCGCGGCCTGCGCCTTGCGGCGTGCCGCCGTGTTCCGGTGCAGAGCGCCTCGGGCCGCCGCTCGGTCGAGCCAGCGGACGAGCTCGCGGTGCTCGGCTTCGATTCGGTCCTTGTCGCCGGTCTGGACGGCCGCCCCGAGCCGCTTGGCCAGGGTCTTCGCGGTCGACTGGTAGCGCAGGTTCTCGAGCCGCTGCTTGGCGGCCGTGCGAACGCGCTTCTTCTGCTGCTGGATGTTCGGCATGGCGTTAAAAGGCCCGCACTGTGCGGGCGCGGAGATGGTACCAAAGGGCTCCGGGCCGCCGGCCTGCGCCGTTCACCGCCCTACCTATACTCGCCGCGTGGACGAGCATTCCGGCCGCCGCCTCGCGAGGTCGACGGCGATCTTCTCGCTCGCCACTGGGCTCTCCCGGATCCTCGGCCTCGTTCGCGAGGTTGTCGCCTCCTATTACTTCGGCGCCGCGGGGAAGATCAACGCCTTTACGGTCGCGTTCCAGGTACCGAATCTCGTCCGGGCCCTGGTTGCAGACGCGGCGCTGCAGTCGGCCTTCGTTCCAGTTTTCACCGAGCTGCTGGAGAAGGGGGACAGGCGGCGCGCATGGCGGGTCGCGTCGAGCCTCTTCTGGCTCGTGCTGCTCATCCTCTCCGCACTCACGGCGCTCTTCATCGTCGTGGCCCCGTGGATCATCGGGCTGTTCGGCGATCCGGGAGGCGACAGGCAACTCGCGATCGGGCTCTCGCGTGTGCTCTTCCCGATCGTCATGTTGCTCGGCGTCTCCGGCATCGTCGTCGGGATTCTCAACAGCTACGAACGCTTCTCGGTCCCCGCGCTCAGCCCGGTCTTCTGGAACGTCGCGATCATCGTCGGGCTCGTCATCGGAATCCCTCAAGCCGACACGATCGACGGGAAGCTCTACGTCTACGCAGTCTCGATCGTCATCGGCACCGTGATCCAAGTGCTCTTACCGATGCCCTGGCTGCGGGGTCTGGACGGACGCCTGCGCGTGCTGATCGACTGGCGCGACCCTGCCGTTTCCCGCGTGCTGAAGCTGATGCTGCCGGTCACGCTCGGGCTTGGACTGATCAACTTCAACGCGGTCGTCGACTCCATCTTCGCGTCGAGGCTGATCGACCCAAAGCTCGCTCCGACTGCGATCGACAGAGCATTCCGTCTCTACATGCTCCCGCAGGGGATCTTCTCGGTGGCGATCACCACGGTGCTCTTCCCGTCGCTTGCGCGGCTCTCCGCGCGCGGCGACCAGGTGGGTTTTCGCAACACGCTCGCTCTCGGGCTGCGGCAGATCGCCTTCCTGCTGATTCCGGCGAGCGTCGTCAGTGCGTTGCTCGCTGAGCCGATCACGCGGCTGGTCTACCAGCGCGGCGCCTTCGAGCCGTCGCAGACGCCGGTGGTCGCCGGCGCGCTCGCCGCGTTCTCGGCGGGCCTCTTCTTCAACGGGATGATGCTGCTGCTCAACCGCGGGTTCTTCAGCGTGCAGTCGAACTGGATCCCAACGGCCGTCGCGCTCGGGAACCTCGGGCTGAACGCGGCGCTGGACGCGGTCTTCTACCGATTTGGAACGTGGGGGATTCCGCTCGCCACGTCGCTCGTGAACGTCGCAGGAAGCGTGGTGCTGATCGTGCTCATGAGACGTCGGCTCGGTCGGCTCGGGTTCAGTGAGATCGCCGATTCCGTGTTCCGCATCGTCATCGCGTCGGCCGTCCTGGCGGGAGCTGCGTACGGCACGTGGTACGGCCTCGATGCGGCGCTGGGACGTTCCTTCGTCGGACAACTCGTCTCGGTGGGGAGCGCACTGGCGCTGGGCATCGCCGTCTACCTGCTCGCATGCCGAGCGCTCAAGGTTCGGGAGCTCGGCGCGTTGCTAGCTTTGCTGAGGCGTTTCAAGGCACGCCTCACATGACTCAAGACCGAATCCGCAACTTCTCGATCATCGCCCACATCGACCATGGGAAGTCGACGCTGGCCGATCGCATCCTCGAGCTCACGCACGCCGTCTCCAGCCGTGACATGCGCGAGCAGGTGCTCGACTCGATGGATCTGGAGCGCGAGCGCGGCATCACGATCAAGGCGCAGGCGGTGCGCGTCGAGTGGAAGGGTCACCAGCTCAACCTCATCGACACGCCCGGCCATGTGGACTTCACCTATGAGGTCTCGCGTTCCCTGCAGGCGTGCGAGGGGGCGCTGCTCGTCGTCGATGCGGCGCAGGGCACGCAGGCGCAGACACTTGCGAACGCGTATCTCGCGATCGAGAACAACCTGGACATCGTTCCCGTCGTCAACAAGATCGATCTGCCGTCTGCCGATCCCGACGCCGTCGCACGCGAGATTGCAGATCTGATCGGAGACGACCCCCAGCACGTCCTGCGCATCTCCGCCAAGACGGGCCAGGGCGTCGAGGATGTGCTGGACGCGATCGTCGAGCGCGTGCCGCCGCCCGCCGGCGATCCCGATGCGCCTGCGCGTGCGCTGATCTTCGACTCGTCGTATGACCAGTACCGCGGCGTCGTGGCGTTCATCCGCGTCGTGGACGGACACTTCTCGACGCGCGAGCCGCTGCGCGCGATGGCGCTCGGGACGCGGTTCGAGGCCGAGGAGCTCGGCTTCTTTTCTCCCACCCGCAGCGCAACGGGAACTCTCGAGGCGGGCGAGGTGGGTTACGTCATCACCGGCTTGAAGGACGTCTCGCGCCTGCGCGTGGGCGACACGATCACCTCGGAGCGGCGGCCGGCCGCAGAGCCGCTCCCCGGCTACAAGGAAGTCAAGCCGATGGTGTTCTCCGGCCTGTTCCCAACGGACTCGGACGCCTATCCGGAACTGCGCGACGCGCTCGAGCGGCTGAAGTTGAACGACGCGGCGCTGTTCTACGAGCCCGAGACGTCTCAGGCGCTCGGCTTCGGCTTTCGTTGCGGCTTTCTCGGGTTGCTGCACATGGAGATCGTCCGCGAGCGGCTCGAGCGCGAGTTCGACCTCGACCTGATCGTCACCGCGCCGAACGTGGCCTATCGCGTGAAGCCTCCGAACGGGGAGTGGAAAGAGGTGCACACGCCCTCCGACATGCCGAACGAAGTCGACGAGGTCGAGGAGCCCTACATCAAGGCTTCGATCATCGTGCCCAAGGAATACGTCGGCGCGGTCATGGAGCTGAACAACGACCGTCGCGGGAACTTCGATCACATGGAGTACCTCTCCGAGCAACGCGTTCATCTGACCTACGAGCTCCCGCTCGCAGAGATCGTGCTCGACTACTACGACCAGCTGAAGTCGCGCACGCGCGGGTACGCGAGCTTCGATTACGACGTGATCGGCTTCCGCCCCGGCAAGCTTGTGCGCGTGGACGTGCTCGTCGGCGGCGAGCCCGTCGACGCCCTCTCGCTCGTCATCCACCGCGACTCGGCCTACGACCGCGGCCGCCTGCTGGTCGAGCGCTTGCGCGAGGAGATCCCGCGCCAGCACTTCGACGTCGCGATCCAGGCGGCGATCGGTGCCCGCGTGATCGCGCGTGAGACCGTGAAGGCCAGGCGCAAGGACGTGCTCGCCAAGTGCTACGGCGGCGATATCTCGCGCAAGCGGAAGCTGCTGGAGAAGCAGAAGGCCGGCAAGAAACGCATGAAGCAGGTCGGCATGGTCGAGGTGCCGCAGGAGGCGTTCCTCGCGGTGCTCAATCTCGATTCGGAGAAGAAGTCGTGACCGTCGGCGCCGGGCACCTCTACGTGCACCTTCCCTTCTGCGCGCACCGCTGCGGCTACTGCGACTTCGTGACGGCGGTCGGGCGGCGCTCGCAACACGCCGATTACGTCGGTGCGCTGCTTGCGGAGCTCGAGCTCGAGCGCGGCGTGCTGGCGCCGGAGCTGGAAACGGTCTTTCTCGGCGGGGGCACGCCGACGTTCACGGAGCCCCGGGCGCTGGAACACCTGCTGGTGTCGCTGCCGCCGGCAAGCGAGGTGACCGTGGAGGCGAATCCCGAGACCGTGACACAGGAGCTCGCGCGCATGTTGCGCGCGCAGGGAGTGAATCGAATCTCGCTGGGCGTGCAGAGCTTCCGGCCGCACCTGTTGGAGGTTCTCGACCGCTGGGTCCAACCGGACACCGTCCGGCGTGCCTTCTACCATCTTCGTGATGCCGGGTTTGACAACATCTCCTTCGATCTCATCTACGGGATTCCGGGCCAGGCCCCCTCCGACCTCGATGCCGACCTCGCCGACGCACTCGAGCTCGGGCCCGAGCACCTCTCGTGCTACGAGCTCGAGGCGAAACCGGGGACGCGCTTCACCCACGCGCACGGGGACGAGCTCGAACGCCAGGCCGAGGCGATGGAGTCGTACTTCGAGCTGGTCGTGGAGCGGCTGACCGGCGCCGGCTATCGCTGGTACGAGACCGCCAACTTCTGCCGGGCTTCGGAGCGTGATCTTCGTTCCCGGCACAACCTCGCCTACTGGCTCGGGCGGGACTACCTCGGGCTCGGCGTGGGCGCGGTCTCGACGATCGCCGGACGCCGGTGGCGGAACACGCCTCGCCTGGCCGGCTACATCGAGGCGCTAGGGCGTGAAACGGTGCCCGGGCGTGAGCTCGAGCCGCTCTCGCACGATGTGCGTCGCCGTGAGCGCGTCATGCTCGGCTTGCGCCTGGACGAGCCGCTCGTCCTGGGTGACCTCGCCGGTGTCGTCGACGAACGTGCCGTGTCGCGTCTCGAGCTCCTCGGGCTCGTGCGCAGCGACGCCGATCGGCAGACGCTTGCGCTCACGCACCGCGGCCGGTTCCTCGGCGGCGGGGTCACCGCTGACCTGCTGACGTAGGCCGCCCGCTAAAATTCCTGTAAATGGCGTCTGATCCAGCGGCAACTCTGACGGCTCGACAGCGCGGGCTGCTTGCGCTCGTGATCGAGGAGTACGTCGCGACCGGCCAGCCGGTGGGCTCGAGGCACCTCGTCGAGCGCGGCGAGCTGAACGTGTCGCCGTCAACTGTGCGCAACGAGCTCTCGGAGCTCGAAGCGCAAGGTCTCCTCACCCATCCGCACACTTCGGCGGGCCGGGTCCCGACCGAGCACGGCTACCGGCTCCACGCTGACGAGTTGCTGGCGCGGCAGGATCCGCGCCCGGGCTCGTTCCCGCTCGACCTCTCCGAGCTCCGCCGGGAGATCGATTCGGCGCTCGAGGCGACGACGGAGATGCTCTCGCGCGTAACCAGTCAACTCGCCCTGGTGTCCGCGCCGCCGCTCGAGACGACGACGGTGCGACACGTCGAAGTGCTGCTCCTCAATCCGCGCACGGTGATGGCGGTCGTGATCACATCGACCGGCGGCGTCGCCAAGCGGGTCGTGACCTTCGACCACGCCGTCGATCCGGGGCTCGCCAAATGGGCCGGCGAGTACCTGAACGAACGGGTGTCCGGGCTGCAGCTGGGGACGAGCCGGTTGCGCCGCGAGCTGGAGGACCCGAGCCTCTCCGGGGCCGAACGCAAGTTTCTCGCGGCCCTGAGGCCCGCGTTCACGGATTTGCTCCAGGCCGAGCAGCGTCTGTACGTGGGAGGTGCCGCAGACCTGCTCGACTCGGCACGCGAAGACGATCTCGGCATCTACAGGCACGTGCTGGTGACCCTCGAACGCCGTGCGGCGCTCCTCGAGATCCTCGGCGAGGCCCTCGACCCGCGTCGCGCGTTCGTCCGGATGGGCGGCGACCTCGAGCACCCGGCCTTCCAGGACGCGGCACTCGTCGGCGCGAGCTATGGGCTCACGAACCGCGCGCTCGGGGCGGTCGGCTTGCTTGGGCCGGCGCGGATGGACTACGAAAAGGCGATCCGCTCGGTCCGGGGCGCGGCGCAGGAGCTTTCGCGCTTCGTCGAGGACGTCTACGAGGACAACTGAGGGCCACCT
>DASWGR010000171.1:0-32541 GCA_036393535.1 Gaiellaceae bacterium
GGCTTGGCGATGCGAAGAAACGGTCCGGTGGGGCTTCCTCGATCACCTGGCCCTCGTCCATCATCAGGATTGAACTCGCCACGTGATGCGCGAAGCGCAGCTCATGGCTGACGACGACCATCGTCATCCCGTCACGTGCCATCCCTTCCATCACATCCAACACTTCCCGGACGAGCTCCACGTCCAGCGCAGACGTCGGCTCGTCGAACCCGCTGCTGCTGACCGCCGGAGAGCTCCTCCGGATAGTTGTCCGCCTTGTCGGCGAGACCCACGCGCGCGAGGAACTCGCGAGCCCGCTCGCGCGCCTCGCGCTTCTTCAGGCCACGCACCTCCACGAGCCCGCACATGACATTGCCGAGCGCCGTCATGTTCTGGAATAGGTTGAAGCGCTGGAAGACCATGCCGACCTCCGACCGGTGCGCGGCGAGCTGCTTCTCCCGCAGGTCGCTGAGGCGGTCGCTCTCCAGGAAGACCGCGCCGGAGTCCACCGGCTCGAGCAACGCGAGGCACCGCAGCAACGTCGACTTCCCTGAGCCCGACGGCCCGATGATGACCTTCACCTCGCCGCGCCCGACCTCCATCGACACGCCCCGCAGCACCTCGAGCCCGTCGTAGGACTTGTGCACGTCCTCCGCACTGAGAACGACGTCGCTCATCGGGCATCGTATGCGACCGAGACCACTGGGACAGGACGACGACGTCGCCGCCCTACCGAGCTCCATGTGTAGCCCCGCTCGAGCTGGGCCTGGATCACCATCAGCACACTCACGATCACGAGGTAATAGATCACCGCCGCCGAGTACGCCTCCGCATAGTGGAAGTCGGCCGCGCCCCGTACTTGCGACGCCGTCAGCAACTCGTGCAGCGAGATGACGTACGCCAGGCTCGTCAGCTTCAGCAGCGTGATGAACTCGTTCCCGGTCGGCGGGACGACGATGCGGATCGCCTGCGGCACGATCACGCGGCGCAGAATGCGTGGACGTGTCATCCCCAGCGCTCTGGCCGCGAGCTCCTGACCCGGATCAACCGAGAGCAAGCCGGCGCGGATGATCTCCGACATGTACGCCGCCTCGTTCAACGACAGCGCAATGAACGCCGCGAGGAAAGGCTTGAACCAATCGCTCGCGAACGTACTTCAGATCTGCGGCAGGCCGTTCCAGATGAACAGCAGCTGCAGAAGCGTCGGCGTGGCGCGGAAGATCCAGCTGTAGAAGAACACGAAGCCGCGCACCGACCTGAAGCGGCTGCTGCGGCCCAACGCAAGGAAGAACCCGATCACGCAGGCAGCCGCCAACGAAACGAGCGTCAGCTCGAGCGCGAGAGGCGCCCCATGCCAGTACGGCCTCGAAGTGAGCGCTTCCCCGAAGATGTGGGTGTCGAAGCGCGCGAGCACCCGCTCTGCGGCCTACTTCACATCAGTAGCCGGGATCTGATGCTTCGCGGCGATCTTCTTGAGCGTCCCGTTCTTCTTCAGCGTCTTGATCGTCGCCTTCAGCGCGGTGCCCAGCTTGGCCTCCCCTTTCCGGTAATAGATTCCGAACGCGTCGGTCTCCGGAAAGCGCGAGACGGTCCGGCGTGATGAAGATTCCGCTGATCACGACGGTGCACCTCTTGGCGGCGAGGCCCGGAAGCAGACCGGGAAGCCCGTCTCGACGAACTTCGCCTTGATCTTCCAATTCTTCGCGATCGCATTCGCGAGGTCGATGTCGAACCCGACCGCCCTGCCGGCCGCCGTCTTGTAATCCATCGGCGGAAAGGTCGGATCGCCGCAAAACTTGAACGAGCCCTTGATGGGCGAGGCTGCCCCAACTGTCCCGGCCACAGCCAGAGCTGCGATCAGGGGATGCTGATTGGGCCGAAGTTGCGCTTCATGGCTCCTCCTAATTAGCCAACGCCGGCAAGCAAGAACGCGCGCTGCTCCTTCAGCATCTCGCGTGCGATCACCAGCCGCTGGATCTGGTTCGTCCCCTCGTAGATCTGCGTGATCTTTGCGTCCCGCATCATCCGTTCGAGCGGGTACTCGGAGATGTATCCGTAGCCGCCGAGCACCTGCACGGCGTCCGTCGTCACCTCCATCGCCACGTCCGTGCAATAGAGCTTGGCCATTGCCGAGAGCTTGGTCAACTCCGGCCCCTCGATTCCCTCGTCGACGGCGGCGCCGAACTTGTACAGGAGCCCGCGCGCCGCCTCGCACTTCGTCTCCATGTCCGCGAGCATCGCGGCGACGATCTGGTGCTCGCCGATCGGCTTGCCCATCGTCTCCCGCGTCTTCGCATAGTCGACCGCGTAGTCCGTCGCGCCCTGTGCCAGGCCCAACCCCTGTGCCGCGACGCCCGGCCGCGACCGGTCGAGAATGCGCATCGCGATCTTGAACCCCTCCTCCTCTTCGCCCAGCAGGTTGGCCGCCGGCACCCGCGCGTCCTCGAAGACGAGCTCTCCCGTCGTCGACCCTTTGATTCCCATCTTCGGCTCGATGCGCGCCACCTCGAACCCGGGCGTCTCCGCCTCGACAACGAACGCGGAGATCCCCGAGTGCCCGGCGTCGGGATCGGTCTTCGCGAACACCGTGTACAGCTGCGCCACACCGGCGTTCGTGATGAACCGCTTGGATCCGTTCAGGACGTACACGTCACCCTCGCGCCGAGCGGTCGAGCGCATGGCCGCCGAGTCGGAGCCGGAACCCGACTCCGTGAGCGCATATGCGCCGAGCCACTTTCCGGACGCGAGCCGCGGCAGATAGCGCTGCTTCTGCTCCTCGTTACCCGCGAGCTTGAGGCCGAGCGACCCGAGCTCCTGCGACGCGAGGATCAGGCCGCTCGTGGCGCAGACCTTCGAGACCTCCTCGATCGCGACGAGCGCCAGGAGGGTCCCCGTCCCGAGTCCTCCGTACTCCTCGTCGAAAAAAAGCCCGAAGAGGTCGTTCTCCCGGTAGAGCTCGACGACGTCCCAGGGAAACTCGTGGCTCTCGTCGATCTCCGCCGCCCTGGGCGCGATGCGGTCCCGCGCGAGCTGCCGGACGAGATCGCGGATCTCGCGCTGCTCCTCGCTCAGCGGCTCGTACGCCACGCCGTGAGTCTAGTTTCTGTGGCGTCTACAGTCCTTTGGGTGATCCTCGAGAACGGGGTCGTCCGGACGATGGAGCCGACGCTGCCCGTAACCCGCGCGCTCGCAATCGCCGGCAACCGGATCGCAGGCGGCGTCGGAACACACGAGACGGCGCTCGCGAGCCCCGACCGCGTCGACCTCGCCGGACGCTGCGTCCTCCCCGGCTTCAACGACGCGCACGTCCACTTCCCGACCTGGGCGCTCGCGCAACGACAGATCCGGCTGGAGGGAACGGCCTCGCTGGACGAGGCGCTGGAGCGCGTCGCGGCTGCGATGCGGGAAGTCCCGGCAGGAAGTTGGCTCCGCGGCCTGGGCTGGCGCGCCGGAGACTGGTCACCGCCGACCGAGCCGACAAAGGAAGCGCTCGACCGCGTCACCGGCGATACGCCGACCGCGCTGACGGCGCGCGACTACCACTCGCTCTGGCTGAACTCGGCTGCACTCGCGCTCGCGAACGGCGACCTCGAGGTCGAAGGCGGTGTCGTCGTCCGCGACGAGCAGGGCGAGCCGACCGGCGTGCTCCGTGAGGAATGCGCCTGGCACTTCCGGGACACCCATGTGAGGCCGACCGAGGACGAGATGGTCGAGGCCTCACGCGAGGGCGTCCGCATCGCAATTGCGCGCGGGGTCACAGCCGTGCACGACAAGGACGGCTGGCTCGGCGCGCTTGGCGTCTGGCAGCGCCTCCGCGAGGAAGGCTCCCTCCACCTCCGCGTCTGGCAATCGATGCCGGCGGAACAGGTGGACGAGCTCGCCGACCTGCACATCCGCAGCGGCTTCGGCGACGACCTCGTGCGCATCGGCTACCTGAAGACGTTCATGGACGGAACCCTTGGGTCGCAAACGGCGCGCATGCTCGACGGCACCGGCGTCCAGATCACGAGCAAGGAACAGCTTGCGGAGATCATCCGCCGCGGCGTCGTCGCAGGCCTCCCGGTCGCGGTCCACGCGATCGGCGATCTCGCCAACCGTGAAGCTCTGGACGCGTTCGAGGAGACTCGTGCCGAGTGGCAGCCGTTCGGCCTACGCCATCGCATCGAGCACGCACAGGTACTCGCACCTGAAGATGTCCCCCGCTTCGGGGCACTCGGCATCGCCGCGTCGGTCCAGTTCAGCCACGCCCCCTCCGACCGAGATCTCGCCGACCGTTTCTGGGCCGGCAAAACGGAAGGTGCCTACGCCTACCGCTCGCTCCGCAACTCCGGCGCCCTGCTGGCCAACGGCTCGGACGCGCCGATCGAGGAGCTCGACCCGTGGGCCGGCGTCTGCGCCGGCGTCCTGCGGACCATCGACGAGCGCGAGCCCTGGTATCCCGAACAACGTGTGACCCTCGACGAAGCCCTGCAGGCTACGACAATCAATCCCGCCTGGCTCGCTCGCGACGACCACCGCCGCGGCAAGCTTCTGCCGGGCTACCTCGCCGACCTCGTCGTGCTCGACCGCGACCCGTACGAGCTCGAGCCCGAGCAGCTTCCGGAAGTCAACGTCGTCGCCACGATGCTCGGTGGCCGCTGGACACACAATCCGCCGCCATGGGAAGATCGCCCGGGGTAAATCCAACGTCAGGAGGGCGTCCTCGTGGAGGCTGGCTCAGTTTCCTCATCCTTCGATCGGTTGCGGATTCACTCGATTGGACTACCGCAGGTTCTGTTCCAGTCGATCACCCACATGGCACCCGCTGCGGCGGTCGCCTACTCGATCTACATCTCGGTCCCGTTCTCGCGACAGGCGCTTGCACTTTCAGTACTGCTCGCACTGATCGCGTGCCTCTGCGCGGCGACCGCAATCGGCCAACTCGCGAAGCTCGAGCCCTCAGCAGGCGGCCTGTACGCATATGCGGCCCGCTCGCTCGGCCCGTGGGCGGGCTTCAACGTCGCATGGCTCTTCATCCTCTTCGAGCCGCTCGTTGCACCTTTTCTCTACCTCGAGTTCGGCTGGGCGATGCGCGAAGTGATGTCGAGCGAGGCCGGCTGGCACTGGTCCGGCCAGTGGGTCATCTGGGCGCTCTTGATGGCCGTGATCGTCTTCCTGCTCACCTATCGCGACATCCGGATCTCGACGACGGCCGGGGTCATCCTCGGCGCCTTCGAGATTGCGGTCTTCGGTGCACTTGCCGTGTGGATGCTGATCTCGAATGCGGGCGACCTCAACCTGCAGCCGTTCAACCCGGACCATGCGGTCGGCGGCTGGAACGGCGTCTTCCGTGGCATGGTCTTCGCGATCCTCGCCTTCATCGGCTTCGAGGCCGCTGCACCGCTCGGTGAGGAAGCGAAGCACCCCCGTTACGCGATTCCGCGCGCGGTCGTCGGCTCGGCCCTCGCGATTGGCCTCTTCTACGTGCTCGCCGCGTACGCGTGGGTCTTCGGCGCAGGCTTCAACAGCTTCGTCGACCAGGCGACCGGCGCCGACCCCTGGCGTGCACTCGGCAAGACGTTCTGGGCCGGGGCCTGGGTGCTCGTGTTCCTCGCGATCTGCAACTCGATCGCGGCGAACTCGAACGCCGCAGTCAACGCCGCCACGCGAGTCTTCTACGCACTCGCTCGCAACCGACTGGCGCCGCGGCCGCTCGGACGCACGCATCCGGAGTACAAGACGCCGTATGTCGCAATCGTCTGGATGAGCGTCTTCGCCGTCGTGCTTGCCCTGCTGCTCGGCTGGAAGTGGGGGCCGCTCGTCGGGTTCGCCCTGATCGCGACCCTCGCGGTGATCGTCGTCGTGGTCGTCTACATCCTCATCTGCATCGGCTGCATCTGGCACTACTGGACGAAGCGACGCACCGAGTTCAACTGGTTCCTGCACGGCATCGTGCCGGCTGCGGGGGCCGTGCTCTTCTTCTTCCCGCTCTACTACGAGTACGTCAAGTTCCCGCCGACCTACCCGATCAAATATGCGAACTGGGTTGCGCTCGGCTGGGTCGCGGCAGGCATCGTGCTGACGATCTACTTGTACGCCCGGTATCCCGATCGGCTGCGTGACATGGAGCGCGTCTACGTCGAGGACGAGACGGTGGCGCAAGGCGCGCCGGCGTAATGGCGGTCGCGGTCGACCACAGGATCGGCCGTGACCAGATCATCTGGGCGTTCGGGCCCGACCTCGAGCCTGTGCTCGAGGTCGAGCCCGGCGCGACGGTCACGTTCGAGACGAACGACTGCTTCACCGGGCAGATCACCTCGGAGGACGACCTCGTCACAGAGATCGACTTCGAGCGCGTCAACGGCGCGACGGGCCCGGTCGCTGTCAAGGGCGCCGAGCCGGGTGACTCGCTCGTCGCCGAGATCCTGGACGTGCGGCCGATCGAGGTTGGCTTCGCCTGCCTGATCCCAGGCTTCGGGCAGCTGATCGACCAGGTCCAAGCGCCGGTGACTCGACTGTTCCGAGTCGAGGACGGCTGGATCCAGATGAACGAGCGCGTGCGCTTTCCGGCTCGGCCGATGGTCGGCGTCGTCGGCGTGGCCACGGACGGGGAAACACAGGGCAACGGCCTCGCCGGACGCCACGGCGGCAATCTCGACGACCACCTGCACGGTAAGGGCGCCCGCATGTACTTCCCGGTGCGTCAACCCGGCGGCATGTTCGCGGTCGGCGACATGCACGCCTCGATGGGCGACGGCGAAGTCTGCTTCACGGGAGTGGAGATCGCCGGCGAGGTCGACATCCGCTTCGACCTGCTGAAGGGAAAGCAGGGCACCTGGCCGGTGACGGAGCTCCCGGACCGCTGGGTTCCCCATGCGACCGCTGACGACTACGACGAAGCGCTGAGGCTCGTCTCGGAGGAGGCGGCCCGGTTCCTCGTCGACGAGTGGGGCTTCTCGCCGGAGGATGCCTTCATCTTTCTGTCCGTGGCCTGCGACGCAGGGGTGGCCCAGGCCTGCAAGCCCGCCCCGGGATTCGGCACGATCGCGCGCTTCGCCATCCCTAAGATCGAGGCGACTCCTCGCCCCTTCAGCGCGTGACTACAATTCGGAAAGCAATGCGCACGATGAACCCTGTCCACGAGTCGACCTCCTGCGCCGTCGCGGCCTGCGCCGAGATCATCGGCGCGAAGTGGACGGCGCTCCTCGTCCACGACCTTTCCGAGGGTGCACGCCGGTTCTCCGAGCTCGAGCACTCCTGCGCCGGGATCAGCCCACGCACGCTCTCCGAGCGACTACGCGCCCTCGAGGACGAAGACCTCGTCCTGCGCCGGAGCTACGCGGAGTCGCCGCCGCGCGTCGAGTACGAGCTGACCGAGAAGGGCGCCGCGCTGCTGCCGATCATCGAGGAGATGCGGCGGTTCGGTCACTCTTTTCTGACCGACTGAGCCACTCAGGCTCCGCCCAGAGCTTCACGAGCTCCACGATCGTCGCGGCTGACGCCGCCATGTCCTGAACTGACGCCCATTCCAGCACGGAATGGAACTGATGTCCGCCGGTGAAGATGTTCGGCGTCAGCAATCCCCGTGCACTCAACATCGAACCGTCGGTGCCGCCTCGGATCGGCTCGCGCCAGGGCTCCATACCGGCACGCCGCGCAGCTTCGTCCGCGGCCTCGGTCACGGCAGGATCCGCGTCGAGGAAACCCTTCATGTTGCGGTAGCTCTCCTCCACGGTCACCGTCACGTGGGCACGCGGCTCTTCCGCGGCAACTTCGTCAGCGAGTGAGCGGAGGAGCTGCTCGTGCTGCTTGAGTTTCTGCACGTCGAAGTCGCGCGCGATGAAGCGCACCTCGGCCTCGGCGGTCGTGCCGGTGATCCGCGTCGGATGAACGAATCCCTCACGTCCCTCCGTCGTCTCGGGCGAGCGATCCTCCTGCGGCAGCCGCTCGACGATTCGGGCGGCGAGCTTGATCGCGTTGACCATCTTCCCTTTTGACGTTCCGGGATGGACGCTGTGACCCTCGATCCGGATGCGCACCTCGGACGCCGAGAACGTCTCGTCGTCGATGCGTCCAATCTCGGAACCGTCCAGCGTGTACGCGAAGTCGGCGCCGAACTCCTCGATGTCGAAGTGGTCGACCCCGCGCCCCACTTCCTCGTCGACGGTGAAGCCGACGCGGATGGGCGCATGCTCGATCTCCGGATGGGCCGCGAGGTAGGCGACGGCGCCCATGATCTCGGCGACGCCGGCCTTGTCGTCAGCACCGAGCAGCGTCGTCCCGTCGGTCGTGACGATGTCGTGGCCGGCCCGCTCCGCGAGGATCGGGTTCTCGCTCGGACGCAGCACCTTGCGCGGATCGCCCGGCAGCACGATGTCGCCGCCGTCGTAGTTCCGAATGACCTGCGGCTTCACGTTCGTGCCCGACTCGTCGGAACTGGTGTCCATGTGAGCGATCAGCCCGACCGTCGGGCCCGCCGAGCCGGGCACCGTCGCGAAGACATAGCCGTGCTCCGTGAGCTCGACGTCCTCGACCCCGATCTCGCGCAGCTCGTCGGCAAGCATCTTGCCGAGGTCGAGCTGCTTCGCCGTGCTCGGGTACGTCTCGGAGTCGTCGTCCGACTGCGTGTCGACCTGGACATAGCGCAGGAAGCGGTCGAGCACGTCGTCCGAGAGCTCGGCAGCGATCGGCGTCGGATAGCGCGGATCAGCCAAGAGCGGCCAGCCCCCGGTAGAGCTCCGATGCGGCGGCGACAGCACGGTCGATGTCCTGGACGCGCAGCCGTTCGTTCGGCGAATGCACGTTGCTCTCGCGCAGAGCGAAGCCGGTGCCGATCGTCGGAATCCCCTTCGCGGCCAGTGCGGGATAGATCGGCAGCGTGCCGCCGACGCGCACGAGCAACGGGCGCACGCCCGTCGCCTTCTTGAACGCCTCCATGCCGAGCTGGATCGCCGGCGAGTCCGGCGAGAAGACGCCGGGCGCGGCGGAGTTCTCGCGGGTGAGCTCCACCTCGGCCGTATCGGGCATCGCCGCCCGAATGAGCTTCTCCACCGTCTCAGCGATCGTCTCGGGATCCTGACCCGGCGCAAGGCGAATGGTGAACCGCGCCTCGGCCTCGACGATCAGCGTCGTGTTCATGAACTCGGGCTTGCCACCGCGAATGCCGTTCACGTCGAGCGAGGGCTCAGCCCAGGTGCGATCGTAGAAGTCCTCAGCAGCCTTCGGATCGAGCGCCGTCGCACCCGCCTCGTCGAGCAGCTCCCAGCCTTTCGGCAGGCTCTTGAGGCTGTCGACCTCGGCTTGGTTCAACGGCGCGCGGCCGACGCGGAGCTGGTCGGGCAACAGTCCGTTTCGCGCGGTCACAGCCGACAGTCCCTGCATGAGCACGTGAATGGCGTTGAGCGCCGCACCACCGTAGTACCCGGAATGCATGTCGCGCTCGCCCGTCCTCACCTTCAGTTGAAAGGCGACGACACCGCGTGTTGCCAGCCCGAACTCCGGCTGCTCGGCGCGTGTCATGCCGCCGTCGAAGATGATGCAGGCGTCAGCGCCGCGCTCGTCGGCTTCGAGAAAGTCGACGACGGTGTGGCCGCCGATCTCCTCTTCACCGTCGGAGACGACCCTGATGTTGACGGGGAGCGCATTCTGCTCCCGGAGCAACTGGGCCGCTTTCAGGAGCGTGAAGAGCTGGCCCTTGTCATCGGCGATGCCGCGCGCGTAGTACCAGCCGTCGCGCTCGGAGAGCTCGAACGGCGGCGTCTCCCACAGGTCGAGCGGGGCGGGCGGCTGAACGTCGTAGTGCCCGTAGATCATCACCGTCGGCGCCTCGCCGCCACCGTTCGCGTTCGCCGCGATGTCGCCGATGACCAACTCTCGCTCCCCGACGCGGACGAGTTCGGCCTCGCCGCCTGCGCGCTTGACGAAATCGCGCACCCACTCCGCCGCGCGGCGCACGTCATCCGCATGAGCAGGATCCGCGCTCACGCTGGGGATGGCGATGAACTCGCGCAGCTCCTCGAGCCAGGTCTGCTCCACGCGCGCGGAGTCTAAGGAAAGCGGGCCGCCCCGCGTGCGCGAGGCGGCCCGGCTAGCGAAGCGTTACCCGGCCCAGCTCCCGCGACCAGTGACGAGGTCGTAACCGGGAAGGGCGCTGGCGCCATTGTTCCCGGAGGTGATGTCGCGGAACGGGATGCCGGTCCCGTACACGTACGTGGAGCCGACGACCGTTCCTGCGACAGCAGAGCGGCCTGCCCACATCGGCGAGGACGCGCTCGTCCCACCGACCCTGAACCAGCCCTCCTGGCCCTGGTACCGCGTCGTGTCGTACACCGACACTCCCGAGGCTGGGTCGGCATCGAGCGAGACGTCCGGCGTCGCACGCTTGCCGGCGCAGTTGACCTGTCCGTACTCCGAGAAGGACGACTGGGCACTCGTCGCGGTCTCGTAGAGGCTGCAACCACCTCCGGAACCGCTCCAACCAGTCTCGGTCGTGAACGTGCCCGAGGAGTCGAAGTTCAGCGTGGTGCCACCGACGGAGATGACGTTCGGCGAAGCCGACGGATACTGCGCCGGCAACCCGCTGTCACCAGAGGAGACGAAGAAGCTGACACCGGACTGTGCGAAATGCGAGTCGTAGGACGATTCGCCGCTGAACTCCGATCCGCCCCAGCTGTTCGAGACGTACTGGGCATGAGCCTTCGCGTAGTCCTCGGCCGCCAGCAGGTTCGCGAAGCTGTTCGACGAGGCCTCGACGAGCAGGATCCTCGCTCCGGGCGCGATCGCATGCGCCCACTGGATGTCGAGCGAGATCTCGAGCGCCCAGCCCGCATCCTTGCGCGGATAGTTCGTGCCGCCCGTCTGATTGACCTTCGTGAAGCACCCGTTCGCAGTCGTGCACGCGGGCAGCCCGTACGTACTGTTGAAGACGTTCAGATCGCTTTCAGCTGTCGGATCGTCGTACGCGTCGACGATCGCGATCGTCTGCCCCGCACCTGTCGAACTGGTCGGGAAGTTGTAGGCCAACTTGATCGTCACCGGTGAGAGCCCTGTCGGCGACGTCGTTGCATTCGGATTACCTACTCCGTCGGTCACGACGAGCGCGTGACACGACGCAGTTCCGATCGGCGAGCCGGGACAGACCCGCGCCGCCGAATTCGCGTTCGCAGCACCTCCGCCTCCCGCCACGGCGAGCGCCAGGCCGAGCCCCGCGAACAACACGGAAAACTTCATCATGAGACCCCCTTTATTGGATACCGATTCGATAATCCAGCTACGCGACGTCGCGCAGCTTGACCGCGTCCGCGAGGGCACGCAGCTTCTTCAGGCTCTGGTTCTCGATCTGTCGAATGCGCTCCCGCGTGACGTTGAACGTCCGGCCGACCTCGTCGAGCGTCCTCGGGTGCTGGCCGTCGAGCCCGTAGCGGAGCTCGAGCACCTGGCGCTCCCTGCTCGAGAGCGTGCCGAGGATCTTGCGCAGGGTTTCTTTGCGCATCGTGATCTCGGCTTCCTCGTCAGGCAGCGGCAGGTTCGCGTCGGTGAGGAAGTGACCGAACTCGGACTCGTCCTCGTCACCAACCGGCTTCTCGAGCGACACCGGTGTCTGCGCGCTGCGGCGGATGTGCTCCACCTCTTCGGCCGTCAGGTCGAGGTCCTTGCCGATCTCGAGGGCGGTGGGCTCGCGGCCGACCTCGGCGCGCAGCTTCCGCTCGGAGCGGACGATCTTGTTCAGCTTCTCGACCACGTGGACCGGCATGCGAATCGTGCGCGCTTTGTCCGCGAGCGCTCGTGCGACTGCCTGGCGGATCCACCACGTCGCATAGGTCGAGAACTTGAAGCCCTTGCGGTAGTCGAACTTCTCGGCTGCGCGAACGAGACCGATCGTTCCTTCCTGGATCAGATCGAGGAAGGGCAAGCCTTGGTTGCGGTACTTCTTGGCGATCGAGACGACGAGGCGAAGGTTCGCCTCGACCATCTCCTGCTTCGCGCAGTGATCGCCGCGCTCGATCCGCTTTGCCAGCTCGACCTCCTGAGCGGCGGTGAGGAGATCGACCTTGCCGATGTCCTTCAGGAAGAGCTGGAGCGCGTCGGTCGAGACCTCGCGAGGCTCCTCCACCGGCCGCTCCTCTTCCGCCTCGACTGCGACGACCTCGATCTGGAGCTCTTCGAGAGCGTGGTAGAAGTCGTCGATCTGAGCCGGCTCGAGATCGAGCTCGTCGAGCGCGACGGCGATCTCGTCGGCGCTGAGTCGTCCATGCTCGCGCCCGGCTTCCAGGAGTGCTTTTGCGTCATCCGTCTCCAAAAGATCGGTGACGGTCTTGGGTGGTGCTGCGGCTACCTCGGTTGCGCTCACTCCGTTCCCCCCTCCGGGACGGCGTTTTAGCGATGCCGCACTGTGCCAGCTAGATCGGACGGGCGCTATAGGCCGAACGGCTCATCTTTGTGTGAGATGGTCCTAGCTAGGGGTTCGACCTGCCTTAAGAAGCGTTTCGGCCCTCTTTCCAAGGGGTGTCCGTGGGCCTTGCGCGCGGGCGAGTGCCAGTTCGCGACGAGCACGAGGCATGTCTCCGAAGTAAATCAGCAGGAGCCCGAGGTGGAACCGCACTGTTTGCGCATGGGGAAAACGGCGCGCGAGCGGGCCCAGGCGCGAGAAAGCGAGGGCGGGCCGGTCCTTGTCGTACAGGCCCACGGCCGCCGCCGTGAGCGCCTCGGGGTCGTTCGGGGCAGCCTTCGCCGCCGCGAGAAACGCGCGTTCGGCGGAGACGGGCCGCAGGACCTGCTGGTAGGCCGCGCCCTGCAGCAGTTGGGATTGGACGGCATTCGTCACCTGGGTGAAGCTCGGCACGAACGGCGGCAGGCCCGGTGGGGTGCCGGGATGCCGCAAATCCTGAGCCCTGACGGCCGACGGGGAATCCGGCTGGGCACGCTCCGCCGCCTGCCAGGCCCGTGTCGCATCGGCCTGCTGGCCGGAGAGCGCGAGCGCAAGGCCGAGCTCGAGCTGCACGAGGGCGCTGTGCGGGTAACGCGCGGCGAGGATCCGCAGCCGGCGGGCCGTCCCGGCCGGCCAGGCCTGCAGCGCCTCGCGCACCTGCCGCGTCACCTCGGGCCGAGCCGTCGGATCCGGTGCGAAGGGCGGCCGCTTGCTCGATTGCCGCTGGACATCGCTCCGCGTTGCGAGCGTCACTCCGACCACGGTCGCCGCAGCAGCGGCGGCGGCGAGCGCGACGATGATCCAGACCCTGGCGCGCGCGCTCATCCCAGGCGACGCTAGCTAACTGAGCAAAGCTATATTTCCTATAGCGATGCCGAACTATCGAGAGCTTCTGCAGCAAGCCAGGTCCGAGATTTCGGAGATCGATGCGACCCAGGCCCGTGAGCAGATCGAGTCCGGCGAGCCCGTCGTCGTCGACGTCCGGGAGCAGGAAGAGTGGGACGAGGGTCACATCCCGGGCGCCGTCCATGTCCCGCGCGGTCATCTCGAGTCCCGCATCGAGCGGCTGGCCCCCGACACCGGGCGTCCCGTCGTCGTCTACTGCTCGGCCGGCAACCGCTCGGCCTTTGCGGCGAAGACGCTTGCGGAGCTCGGCTACGAGGACGTCGTCTCGCTCGCCGGCGGCTTCACGGACTGGAAGCGCAACGGGTTCCCCGTGCAGCTCCAGGCCGGACTGGACGCTCCGCAGCGCGCACGCTACAGCCGGCACCTCCTGATCCCGGAGGTCGGCGAGGAAGGGCAGCTGAAGCTGCTCGACTCGAAGGTCTTGCTGATCGGCGCCGGCGGCCTCGGCTCGCCCGCGTCGCTCTACCTCGCCGCTGCCGGCGTCGGCCGCATCGGCATCGTCGATGCGGATGTCGTAGACGAGTCGAATCTGCAGCGGCAGATCGTCCACTCGACCGAGTCGCTCGGCGAGCCGAAGGTCGAGTCCGCGAAGCGCGCAGTCGAGGCGCTAAATCCTGACGTCGAGGTGGTCCCCTACAAGGAGCGCCTCACCTCGGAGAACATCGAGCGCATCCTCGCCGACGGCTGGGATGTGATCGTCGACGGGGCAGACAACTTTCCGACGCGCTACCTCGTCAACGACGCATCGGTCTGGCACAAGATTCCCGTCGTCCACGGGTCGATCTACCGCTTCGAGGGACAGGTGACTGTCTTCAAGCCATACGAAGGTCCCTGTTATCGCTGCCTCTTCCCCACGCCGCCGCCCCCGGAGCTCGCGCCGTCGTGCGCAGAGGGTGGCGTGCTCGGTGTGCTGCCCGGTGTGATCGGCTCGCTGCAGGCAAGCGAGGCGCTGAAGCTCGCGCTCGGGATCGGCGAGCCGCTGATCGGGCGGCTACTGCTCTTCGACGCGCTCACGGCGACGTTCGACGAGGTGAAGCTACGGCGTGACCCCGACTGCCCGGTGTGCGGCGAGCATCCGACGGTTACGGAGTACATCGATTACGTCGAGTTCTGCGCGGGCACGAGAGAACCGGCATGACGAAGGTCAGAATTCCACCGACCCTCCGCGAACAGGCGGGAGGCAAACGCGAAGTCGCGGCCGAGGGCGACACGGTTCGCGACCTCCTCGAGGACCTGATGGGACAGTTTCCCGGGCTACGCACACAGCTCGTCGAGGACGGTGACATCGCACCGTTCGTCAACGTCTACCTCGAGGGCGAGGACGTGCGCACGCTCGACGGCCTCGAAACGGAAGTGGCCCCCGGCTCCACCGTGATCCTGCTGCCGGCGATGGCCGGTGGCTAACTCCGCCGAAAGTGCTGTCGCACTTTCGGCGGGTTGGCGATTAGATCTTCGCTTCGCTCGATGAAGTTGAGAACGGCAAAGAATGTACTCGAGCTCGTCGGCAACACCCCGCTGGTCGAGCTGAAGCCCGTCGGCGACGTCCAGGTCTACGCGAAGCTCGAAGGGCAGAACCCGACCGGCTCGATCAAGGACCGCATCGCCAAGGCGATGATCGAGGCGGCCGAAGCCTCGGGCGAGTTGGAGCCCGGACGCGAGCTCCTCGAGCCGACGAGCGGCAACACCGGCATCTCGCTCGCGCTCGTTGCGAAGCTGAAGGGTTATCCGCTCACTTGCGTGATGCCCGAGAATGCAACGGAGGAGCGGAAGCGCCTGCTGCGGCTGTTTGGCGCGAACATCGTCTTCTCGCCGGGCGAGGAAGGCTCGAATGGTGCGGTACGTCTCGCGTTGGAGCTTGCGGAGCGCGCGCCCCGTTACTTCATGCCCTTCCAGTACGCGAACGATGCGAATCCACGGGCGCACTACGAAGGCACGGGTACGGAGATCGCAGAGGCGCTCGACCGTGTCGACGTGCTCGTTGCAGGGCTCGGAACCGGTGGAACGCTGATGGGAACGGGTGAGCGTCTGCGGGAGTCGTTCCCCGACGTCGTCGTTGCCGCGGCCGAGCCACTGCCCGGCGATCCGGTGATGGGATTGCGCTCGCTCGACGACGGTTACGTGCCGCCGATCCTCGACGTGTCGAAACTCGACCGCAAGGTCCTCGTCTCGAACGAGGAGTCGGTGCGCGAGGTACGCCGGCTGCTCGACGAGGAAGGGATCTTTGCCGGCGTATCCGCGGGAGCCGTCGGCCATGTCGCGCGCACCCTTGCGGCGGAGCGCGACGAGGGCGTCGTCGTCGCGATCTTCGCGGACGCCGGCTGGAAGTACCTCTCGGCGGACTTTTGGGAAGCGGAGAACGTAGAACAGGCAATGGAGCGCACCGTCTGGTGGTGATCCCGGACGACGTGCGCGCAGCGCTCGCCGCGCACGCCGAACGCGAGGCGCCGAACGAGGCGTGCGGGCTCGTCCTCTTGCGGGACGACCAGGCGGAGCGGTACGAGCCGGGTCGCAACGCCGCCTCGTCTCCCTATCGCTTCGAGCTCGAATTCGACGACCCGGAGGTCTGGTTCGCGGAGGACGCGGGCTACGAGCTCGCGGTCTTCCACTCGCACATTTCCGCGCCCGCGCGACCCTCGCGCACCGACGTCGAGAACATCGGCCTCTGGGAAGGGAAGCCCTACCTCGTGTACTCGATCCAGAAGGACGACCTGGCCGCCTTCCGGATCGAAGGCGGCCAGATCACCGAGATCGCGGTCAGCTCGTGACTTTGAAGAAGCCGAATATTTGCGGCTCGTGAATCGAGCAGTAGTACTTCCAGCTCCCTGTTTTCAGGGTCATCGTCACCGTCTTCTTCCCCTGGAACGAGGTGCCGGTCAGCGTCTTCTCGATCTTCGGGCCGCCCTTCTCCCGCTCGATCGTAAAGTTGTGGATCGACGCCTTGTCGGTGATCACGAACGTGTACTTGCCCGCCTTGAGCGTCTTCACCTTCGCCGTACCCTTCTTGAGGGTGATCGTGTAGCCAGGCCCGACGGTGCCGGTCAGCTTGGGGGTCGATGCCTGAGCAGGCACGAGGAACACGGCTGCGGCCAGCCCCGGCGCGAGAAGCAGAAGCGCGATTCGTTTCATGGAACTCCTCCCACGTTCGAGTAAGCGACGTCCCCTATACGCGTGAAGCGCCCGGGCGGTTTTGTGACTACGTGACGGTGAGCGTGCCCTTCATGCCGAGCTTGGCATGTCCGGCAACGGTGCACTTGTAGGCCAGCTTCCCGGCCTTGAGCGTGACGATGAGGGTGCCGGTCTTGCCGTGGGGGATCAGCTTGCTCTTCTTCCCTGCGATGGCAAAATCGTGTGGGAGCTTCCCTTTGTTGACGAGCTTGAAGGTGACCTTGCCGTGCGGCATTTTCGCCTTGGACAGCGTGAATTTGAACTCCTTCATCGTCACTGTGACGGTGGTCGCCGCCGCAGCAGACGGTCGAGCCGCAATGGGAGCGGCAGCGACGAGAGCCGCCAGCGCGACCCCGAGCGCGAGCGTGATGCGATTCATGATGCTCCTCCCCGGTCGAAGATTCCGCGGGCATGGTAGCCGCGACACGGTTAAGCGCCGGTTAGTTCTCGGCGTCGAAGAGCTCGGCTTCGAGCGCCTCGCGCTCGACGTCGTCGCGGTCGCGCTGCTCGCGCCGCTGCTCGAACGTCACCGCCAGCTTGAGGATGCGCGAGCCGTCGACCTCGAGCACGTCGAAGCGCATGCCCTCGTGGTTGATCGTGTCACCTGCCTCAGGTTGGCGACCGAGCAGACCGAAGACAAAGCCGGCCATGGTGTGGTAGTCCTCGTCCGGCATCTCGGTCTTGAACCGCTCGTTGAAGTCGTCGATCGGGTACGTCCCGTCGATGATCACGGTGTCCTCGTCGATCTGTTCCACGGACTCGTCCGGTAGGTCGAACTCGTCCTCGATGTCCCCGACGATCTCCTCGAGGAGATCCTCGAGCGTGACGATCCCCTCCATGTCGCCGTATTCGTCGACGACGATCGCCATGTGTTGGTTCGCCCGTCGGAACTCGGCGAGCAAGGCGGCGAGCTCCTTCGTCTCGGGAACTATGTGGGCGGGCCTGATGATGTCCTCCACCTTGACCTCGTGCATGCCGCGATCGCGCAACGCGCGGAAGAGATCACGCACGTGCAGGATGCCGACGACGTTGTCGAGCGACTCGCGGTACACGGGATATCTGGTGAACGGCGAATCCATCACCGCCTCGAGGCACTGCTCCGGCGGCAGATCGATCGAGAGCGCGACGACTTCGGGCCGCGGCACCATCACATCCTTCGCCTCCTTGTCGGCGAAGTCGAAAACTTTGTAGAGCATCTCCTGCTCCTGCTGCTCGATCTCGCCGTGCTGGGTCGACTGCGAGACGAGCATGCGCAGCTCCGCCTCTGAGAGAACGTCGTCGTCCGCGCCGGGCGGCTTCAGGCCAAGCCAGTGCAGGACGATCTCCGTCGAGCCCTCCAGAAACCACACGACCGGCCGCATGACGATGAAGAAGAGACGCACCGGCGCCGACACGAACAGCGCCGTGCCTTCGGAGTGTCCAAGCGCGATCCCCTTCGGCACGAGCTCGCCGATCACGACGTGCAGGAAGGTGAGGATCAGGTAGGCGAAGATCACGGCGAGCACCGTCGAAATCGCTTTGTCGAAGAGTCGCGACAGCGCCACCTCGCCGAGCGCACCGATACCCAGTGAAGTGAGCGTCACGCCAAGTTGCATCGCAGCGATGAACCGCGGTGGATCGGACGTGATGCGGAGCACGTCGCGCGCGCGTCGGTTGCCCTGGTGCTGCAACTCGACAATGCGCGTCCGCCGTGCCGTCACGAGGCCGTATTCGGCCGCGACGAAGAAGGCGTTCAGCAGGATCAGAACGCCGACGGCGACGAGCTCGAAGAGGATCGTCACGCCCCGACCCCGTGGGCGGTGGTACTAGGCGGGATTTCGTCGTCCAACTACGGAGAAGTATAGGAAACACGGTTGTCGTCACCGCTCCGGGCCGCGCGCCCCTCGCGAACAAGCCGTTCCAGGTGGGACAACGTTTCGGCGACCGCGAAACGGCGCTGGATAGGTGCGAGCTCCCGCCCGAACACGGCGAGGGACACTTCGTAGGCGGTGTGCGGCTCGGTGGAGAGGGCCGCCGTATGGTCGTCCAACCTGATCCGGTGGTGCTCGATCAACTCCTGGGCCCGTGCGGCCGCATCGCGAATCGGCTCGCCGTGGCCCGGATAGACCACGCGCGGCGCGAGCTCGATCGTGCGCTCCAGTGACGCGAGGTAGTCGCCGAGCGGATCCGGGCGGCTCTCGGGATAGAGCCCGACCGCCGGCGTAATCCTCCGTAGGAGGTGGTCGCCGGCGATCAGCACGCCGTCTCGAAGGAAGCCCAGGTGACCGTCGGCGTGGCCGGGAAGCTCGAGGACCTGCCAACCGCCGACCTCACTGCCTTCGTAGAGCAGGTCAGGATCGATCGCGTAGCGGATGAACGGCGCGAACGCGTGTCCCTGGACGATGAGGTCCTCGGCGACGTTGGCGGGAACGCCGTGTCGCACGAACCACGCCGCCATTCGCTCGGGCCAGTCGTCGCTTCCCCAGACGCGCTCGCACTGGGCGTAGTCGAGGCCGCCCTGGAAGACGGGGGCGCCGGTGGCCCGAGCCGCGACCTCGGCTCCGCCCACATGATCGGGATGGAAATGGGTGATGGCGATGCGCTCGACGCCCACGGACTCCCACGGCGTCTCTCCGAGCCCGAGGCCGGTGTCGAAGAGCGTGCCGTGCGCCACGTAGCAGTGAACGTGCTTGGGCCCGGTCGGAAGCGGCAAGGTGAGCCGCTGAATGTCGTCTTCGAGCTGTACGAACGTCTGTTCTATACTTCCTGCTGAGGACATGCGGATCGAGTATCGCGAAGAGCCTTGCAAGAGCGCCCTCAATCCGGTCAAGGGCATGGGCTTCAAGTGGTCGCTGAACCCGTACATGGGCTGCGTCCACCGCTGCACGTTCTGTTACGTGCGGGCCTTCGAGCAGCGGTCGGAACGGCCGTCGGATGACCGCTACGGAACCTCGATCCGGGTGAAGACGAACGTCGCCGACGTGTTGCGCAAGGAACTCGCGCGCGCAACCTGGCAGCACGAGCAGGTGACCGTCGGCGCCGCCACGGATCCGTACCAGCCCGCCGAAGGGAAGTACAAGCTCACGCGCGCGTGCCTCGAGGTGTTCCGCGACACCGCAAATCCGTTTGGGATCATCACGCGCGGCCCGATGATCGTGCGCGACCTGGACGTGCTCGTCGACGCGGCACGGCGCGCGGACGTGAGCGTGACGTTCTCGATCCCGACGCTCGACGACGAGGTCTGGAAACGCACCGAGCCATCGACTGCCCATCCGCGCCAGCGGCTGAAAGCGGTCAAGGCGCTCGTCGACGCCGGCGTGAAGGCGAGCGTCGGCATGGCGCCGATCCTGCCCGGGATCTCCGATCGGCCCGAGCAACTGCGGGAGGTCGTGCGCGCGGCGAGGGAGGCCGGCGCGACCGGGATCTGGACCAACCTCCTCTTCCTTCGACCCGGCACGCGGGAGCATTTCCTCGAGCACCTCGCGGAGGACTGGCCCGAGCAGCTGCCCCTCTACGAGCGGCTCTACGCGCGGCGGCGGGCCTACCTCGGCGCCGAGGAGCGAAATCCGCTGCGTGACGAGGTCTCCAAGCTGGCGCGGGAGTTCGGGATTCGGGACCGGCGGGAGGTCCGCCTCGCCCCTCCCCCCGAGCCCGAGCAGCTTTCACTGACCGTCTAGCGCAATATCATCCTGAACGGGTGTCCACCCCCTCCACCCCCTCCGAGATCACCTGTCTCATCGTCGACGACCACGAGGTCGTCAGAGAAGGGCTTCGCCTGTCCCTCTCGCGCGCGCCGCACATCCGCGTCATCGGCGAGGCGTCCGACGGGGCCAGCGCCGTGGCCCTCGCGGAACGGCGCAAGCCGGACGTCGTGATCATGGACGTGCGCATGCCCGGCATGGACGGGCTCGAGGCGACGAAGATCCTGACGGAGAGGGTTCCAGAGTCTGCTGTGCTGATCTTCACCGCGTACAGCGAGCGGTCGCTGCTCGGGCGGGGGCTCGAGTCCGGCGCGAAGGGCTACATCCTCAAGGAGGCGCCGCACCAGACGCTGTTGCGGGCGATCGAGAAGGTGGCAGGGGGCGAGGGTTACGTCGACCCGGCGTTGATGCCCGCGTTCCTGACCGGCAAGGACAAGGACGAGATGCTGACCGGGCGCGAGCGGGAGATCCTCCAGTTGCTCGCGGACGGCATGTCCAATCAGGACGTCGCTGCGAAACTCTTCATCAGTCAGGAGACCGTGAAGAGCCATGTCCGCCACATCCTCGCCAAGCTCGAGGCGGACACGCGGACGCAAGCGGTTGCGATTGCGCTTCGCGAAGCGATCATCGACTAGAGCCGGACTGCTCGTTCTGGCCCTGGCGGCGGCCGCGGTTTTGGCCGTGGTCGCGCTGGCAGCGGGGAGCCATCCGCTCACCCTCGCCGGCCTCGCGCTGACGATCGCGCTCGCGGGCGTCGTCGCCGCGTTCCTGATCGTGACCGAGCGCCGGCGACACGAGGCAGCGGAGCGCGAGCTGACGAGCGAAGCGCGCTTCCTCGAGTCCCTCGTGGAGACGATGGGATCGATCGCGGGCGGCGCCGAGGTATTGGAGCGGACCCGCCAGGAGGCGGAGCGGCTGTTCGAGGCACGCGCTGTGTTGCTCGGGGCCGGCGAGCGGCCGCGGCAGGCGCCCGCCGAGAACGCGATCGTGATTCCGCTGCGTGCGCACGATGAGGAAATCGGCGCACTGCGGCTGACGCGCAACCGTCCCTTCGACCGAGACGACATCGTGCGCGCAACCGTCCTGGCGGACTTCGCGGCGCGCGAACACGAGAACCACGAGCTGCTGGACGACGCGAGGGTGCGCGAAGCGGAACGGTCGCGCCTTTCGGATCAGCTCATCACCGCGGAGCAGGACGAGCGGCGGCGCCTTGCGAACGAGCTGCACGACGGTGCAGTGCAGTCGCTCTCCGGAGTCGCGCTGATGCTCGACGCAGGGCTGAACTCGATCGACGAAGGTCGAGGCCAGGAGGCACAGGAGATCATCCGCCGTGCGCTCGAGCGTCATCGCTCGACGATCGGCCAGCTGCGGAACCTCTCCTTCAACCTCGAGCCCGTGGTGCTGCGCGATCAGGGATTCGCGCCCGCGGTGCGGGCCCTGACGGATCAGATCGAGCTCGCGCACCATGTGCGTGTCGAGGTCGACGTCGAGGCCGCCGAACAGCTCGCGGACAAGACACAAGCGGCGATGTATCAGATCATCCGTGAGGCGCTCGACCAGGCGGTGCGGCGCGGGCCGCCGCAAACACTGTCAGTGACGATGCGCCAGACACCCGAAGGCGGCGTCGAGACGGCGATCGCGGACGACGCGCCCGGCGAACGCCGACGGCGCAGCCTGGAAGAATTGGCGGAGCGGGCGCGGACGCTCAACGGCGTCCTGACGGTCGACCAGGGCGAGGAGGCGGGAACGACCGTCCGCGTCGTCCTGCCCCCATATGCGACGGCCCGTTAGGCCACGTCACGTGCCAGGCACCGGACCTGTCCCGTTAGGATGCGCGGCCGATGGCGGACGGCAACGGCAAGCATCTCCTCTTCGTCTGGAAGCCCAGCGGCTACGAGCTGCGCGAAGCTGAAGGAGACGCCCCGGCGGTCGGGGCGCTCGTCGAAGTCGACGACCTCGAAGAGCAGGTCGTGAAGATCGCCCCCTCGCCGCTGCCGAACGATCCTCGCCCCTGCGCGTACCTACAGGCTGTCTGAGCTCGAAGAGGGGCTCGTCTCAATGAACGTACCCGTGCCAGGCACGGGTACGAAACGCATGGGGAAGTGTCACGCCACTCAGCGAACCCGCACGCGGTGCCGCAACCCCGAGGGCGTACCGGTGCCAGGCACGGGTACGCAGGCGTGACGTGCGCGTCACGGATCGGCTACGAGCGGTCTAGGGCACTCTCGGCGCTGATCCGCCCGAAGACGAGCGCGGCGGCCAGACCGCTCGCGTAGCCGCCCGTCGAGATGCCGCCCACGTCGGTGCCCGCGGCGAACAGGCCGTCCGCGCCGGCAACCCGCGCTTGCTCGTCGATGCGGAGACCGCCGATCGTGTGCGTGATCCCGGGAGAGACGCGAACCGCCACGCGCACACCGGGCGGCGCAGGAAACGGCAGCTCGGCCGGATCCACCCGGGTCGGCGCGGTTGCAACGAGGTCTGCGACCTTCCGGTCCCGAACCGGCTGCTCGAGCGCGTCATCGTCCAGGACGTACCACGCGCGTGCGCCCGGCTGTTGCGCGGTCGCCTGCACGAGGTCATTCTCGGACCACGACACGTCGCCCTCGAAGAACTCCTCGCCGCGTTCGTTGTAGACACGGGCAACCCGGCCGTACAGCTGCGCGAGCGGGACGAACTGTTCCTCCCCGAAGTCCGCGTCCGGCATGTTGCGCCCGTAGAACTCGTTCAACCCTGCGGACAGCTCCGCGCCGCACTCGAGCGCGTAACGCATACCGTCCCCGCTGCTCCAGGGATTTGCGCGCAGCCTGAGCGGGCCGGCCGGATGGATGTGCTTGGCGACGAGCTCCGCATTCCCCTGGAAGCCGCCCGTCGCCAGGATCGCCGGCTCGGCGGCCCGCTCCCCCAAGCGAACGTCCTCCGCAGCACGCACTAGCGCGTCGGTCAATCCGCCCGGGTCGAACCGCTTGCCGATCGTGCGCGGGTTCCCAGTCTCGTGCGCCACCACCGGCGCGCCGAGCGACTCGAGCCACGCGATCCCGTCGTCGAGTCGTTCCCAGACCACGCGCTGCAACTCCTCATCGCCGGTCGGGCACTCCGCGCGGAAGTCGTCCCATTCACGGAAACGCCAGATGACACCGCTCGACAGGAGCATCGACCCACCCGGCCGCGTTCCCTTTTCATAAACGAGAGGCGTCGCGCCGAGCTCGCGTGCGCGCGCGGCGGCGGACAGCCCCGCCATCCCCGCACCCGCTATGACTACTCGAGAGCGAATCCCGGCTTGTGCTCGACGTACTCGATGCGCACGCGCTCCGGGCCCCAGACGAAAACCGCGCGCGTGTTCGCTGCATCGACGACGTTGTCGACGATGTTACGCTCCTCCGCCTCCGCAATCACCTGTTCGACCTGGTCGACGAGCACGGCGACATGGTTCAGCAGGGGTTTCTCGGTATCGCCCGGGTCACCAGGATGGAATTCAACGTACGCGCCGCCGACCTCGACACGGGGGTGACCCTCACCGGAGCGCTCGGCAGCATTGAAACCAAGCGTCGTGTAGTCCTGCGCCGTTTGCTCGGGGTCGACCGAATACAGCGCGACGTGGTCGAGGTCGTACTCCACGTCCGTCGGCGCCTCCACTAGGCGCACACGCACGCCCTCGCCTAGTTCGACCTCCACGCCGTCGGGAAGGCCGACGCGCGCCCGGTTGAGATCCGACACGCGCAGCGCAACGTGCTTGAACGCGCCCCGTTCACGTGGCCCTTCGGCCGTGAACAGCGTCAGCTTCCCGCGCCGCGCATCGGAGCCGACCAAGGTGAACGCGTCCTGCCGGTCGATGACGTGCATCCCGACATGCCGCGTCAGGAAGTCCACGATCGGCTCGCGGTCCGCGACCCAGAAGGCGACGTGATCCAAGGTCTTGGGCCTCACGCCGCCAGCGTACCTGCGGGTTGCCGGTCTACCGAGACGAGTCGCTTCTCGTCTCGCCGGCCTTCGCCCGCTGCTGGTTGACGGTGGCCGCCGCGATCTCCTTCGCGCGCTTCGTCGAGCGGCCCTGCTTCTTCTCCGACTCCTTGATGTGCTCGTACTGACGTTCGCGCTTGTCGCTCCACGCTTTCTGCGGCATGTGGCACAAACCCCCTCTGGTAGCCGACGCCTTTCGCCTACCCACTTTCGCGAGGGTTATTCCAGGGGTGGATTCTGGACGTCGTGCTCGGTCGCGTACTCGTCGGTGAGTTTGTTCACGACGTCGAAGCCCTCGCCGTACGCGTAGTTGATCTTGACAAAAGGCTGCCATTTGTCCGGCAGCGCATCCTCCGGAAAGATCGCCTCCACCGGGCACTCCGGCTCGCACGCCCCACAGTCGATGCACTCCTCAGGGTCGATAACGAGGATGCGTTCGGCTTCGTGGATGCAGTCGACAGGGCAGACGTCCACGCAGGACTTGTCTTTGATGTCGATGCAGGGCTCGGCGATGATGTACGTCACTGGCGGCGACCTACTGTACTCAAGCGATCAGCTCATCAACGACCTGAGCTGCACGCTCCTGAAGCGCGTTCTTCACGAGCACCTGGTCGAAGCCGGCCTCGTGGGCGCGCCGGAGTCCGGCCGTGTCGGTGTGGCCGCCGAACCCGAGGATTGGTATCTCCGGATACGAGTCGGCCACGTCCATCGGGTCGACACGGCTGATGTCCGCGATGACGAGATCGGGCCAGTCCACGCTGTCGGTCGTGACGAAGTGATGTCCAGGGAGCAAGGCCTCGAGCTTGCCCCGAAAGTAGACATCGACCCCACACAGCAGGATCGTCGCCACGGCGAAAGGGTATCGCGCTCAGGCCTGTCCACTCAAGCCCTTGGTAGGGTCGCCGCGTGGAAGACGGCTTCGTCACAGTCGGTCGAGTCGAGGACGTTCCCCCCGGAACCATCCGCGGCGTCAAGGCCGGCGAGGACGAGATCGCGCTGGCCCACTGCAACGGCGGCTTCTACGCCGTCCAGCCGCACTGCCTCCACCTCCAGGGGCCTCTCGGCCACGGGAGGCTGGACGGGTGCGTGCTCACGTGCCCCTGGCACGGCTGGCAGTACGACGTGAGGACAGGCCAGAACGAGTTCGACCTTGCGATCCAGCTGCGCACGTACGACGTTCAGATTGAAGACGGAGAAGTTCGAGTCCGCGTCGCGACCGATTCGAAGTGACGTGTCGAAGGATCGCAACAGGGCCGCGAAACAGGCGCATGGGCAAAGCCCACGCGCCCTCTCAACGGAACCGACGAGTCGGTTCCTAGCAGGCGTCGAGCTGATCCGCGCCGGCGAGTACTTCGCCGCGCACGAGGAGCTCGAGGATGCCTGGCGCGCGGCGCCCGCCGAGGAGCGCGACTTCTTCCAGGGTCTCGTGCACGTCGCGGTGGCCTGGTACCAGGCCGGGCGCGGGCGCAAGATCGGCACCGAGCGGCAACTCGCAAAGGCCTTGCGCCGGCTCGAGCCGTTCGCGCCGACGCATCGCGGCATCGCGCTCGAACCACTGCTCGCGCAGCTACGCCAGCTGCACGAGCAGGGCTCACTGGACCTCCCTAGGCCACTGATCTAGCGCACGCGCTTGGCTCCAAGACCAAACGGTCGCACGGGCAAAGCCCGTACGACCTCTATGCGGCGCCGCCAAGTCGGCGCCTCGGTGGTCTAGAGATCGCCGAGGCCGATGGCCTCGAGCAAGCGATGCGTGTAGACCTGCACGCGATAGAACTCGTCGAAGAAGAGGAGCAGGCCGAGCACGACGAGGATCGTGCCGCCGACGATCGAGAACGCGCGGTAATGGTCGCGCATCCAGCGGAAGAGCGTCATGCCACGAACGAAGAAGACCGCGACTAGAAGGAACGCGGCGCCGAGACCGGCCGAATAGGCAGCCAGCCAGGCAGAGCCGCGGATGACGGTGTCGGAGTTGCCGGCCGCGGCGAATGCCTCAGCGAGGAAGGGCCCGACGCACGGTGCGGCGCAGATCGCGAAAGCACCGCCGAGCAGTACACGCGAACCGCTCTTGCGCGCGCCTTGAATGAGCCCGCCCGCCACGATCCGGTCGGTCCAGGGCAGCAGGCCCATGAAGGCAAGACCGGCGACCACGAGGATGAAGCCCGCGACGGCCTGCTTCGCCTGGTCGTTCATCACATTGGCGATCAAATTCGCCGCAGCGCCCAGCGCCACGAACACGATCGCGAAGCCGGCGATGAAAGGAAGGCTCGCGACCGCGACGCGCCGACCCACGCCCGGGTCGCCGAGGCGCTGTGCCTCGACCGCCGAGACCGCCGAGAGATACCCCGGCACAAGCGGCAGCACGCAGGGGAATGCGATCGAGACGAACCCGAGCAGGAACAGTCCGCCGGCCTTCTCCATCAGCCCTCGAAGCGTCGCAGTTCGTCGTCGAGACGCCGTTCCGACGAGGGATCGAGCGGCGGCCCCACGGGCGCGGGCTCGCGCGAACGAGCCCACCGCCAGGCGCCGATACCGACCACCACCGCGGCTACCACGATGCCGGCCACCGGTAGCCACCATGCGACCAGCCCGAAACCCTCGCGTGGCGGCGCCGCGAGAATCGCATCCCCGTACTCCGCGACGAGCCTGTCCTTGATCTGCGTCTTCGTGTCTCCGGCAGCGATGCGCGTCGCGATCACACGCTTGATCTGCTGAGCAGCCGGTGAGCTTGACTGGTCCAGCGTCGTCTCGCACACGGGGCACATGACCTCGCCTTCGAGCTCGGCAAGCGTCGGGTGCCGCTCGCTCGCGCGGGCGGCGGGGACGAAGAGCAGCGCGACCAGCACGATCGGGAAGAGACGCTTCACGACGCCGCAATCTGCCGTAGATAACGCGGCAGATCCTCCTCGACGATCAACTCACCGACGACCTTGCCGCTGCGTGCGACGAAGAAGATGCGCGGGATCGGCAGTCCACCCCACTTCGTCAAGACGCTGCCGCTGCCGTCGTGCACGCTCGGGTAGGTGATGCCGTGCTTTCTCTGCCACTGCCGTGCGTCGCCCGAGAAGTCCTTCGTGTCGACGCCGATGAACGCGACGCGGTCTCCGTATTCCTTCCGGGCGGCCTCGAGCCGCGTCGACTCGTGGATGCACGGGACGCACCACGACGCCCAAAAGTCGAGGACGATCGGCTTCTTCCCACGCAACGACGCGAGGTCGATGCGGCCGCGGCCGTCGAGCCGGCGCAGGTCGAACGTTGGCGCGATTGGATGCCCGCCGTCTTTGAGCGCCTGCGCTACCCCCTTGCTGTTGTCGTTGGCCACGCGCCAGACGAGCAACGCGAGCAGCCCTACGACGAGCGCGACCGCCAGCCCCTGTGCCGCGAGCCTGGCCGGTCGCGTCATCAGGATGCGACGATGAAGACCGTCGTGCCGATCTCGACGTGGTTGAACAACCACTCGGCCTGCGGGATGTGCATCCGGATGCAGCCGTGCGAGACCGAATAGCCGATCGAGCCGTCAGAGGGCGTGCCGTGAATCCCGACACCAGATGCCGAAAGCCCCATCCAGCGTGTCCCAAGCGGATTGCCGGGACCCGGTGGAACCGGGCTCTGCCCCTGCGCCCACGGTGAGTCCGGCGGGTACCACCAAGGGTTCTTCCACTTCACCACGATCCTGAAGCGGCCGAGCGGCGTCGGGTACTGATGCTGACCGGTCGCGACCGCAAAGAGGCGCCGATAATGCGTTCCGTTGTAGAGGTAGAGCCTGTTCAACCCGCGACGGATGACGATGACGGGTCCAAAGTTCGCTCGCGTCACCTTCGGCCGCACTCTGGACTGAGTGAGCGTGATCCCGGTCCTCACACCGGTGGCGACCGCACTCGCGACGTCGCGCACCGCCGTGCGGCGGTCGAGCCTGAGCCCGGGTCCCTCCTTCGACAGCCACGGACGCAAGTCCCTGAGGAAGAGCTTGGCGTCCACGGCCGGGCGGTCATAACGCTTCGCGAGCGTGGCGATGAAGGCCGCCGGTCCTCCGGGGACGACAGTGACACCGAGCGGAACTGCGCTGTTCGGCTCCGCGGTCAGCGCACGCTCGATCGCCTTGTCGACGACGGGGGTGGCTCCGAGGACGTCCGGCGTGACGAGGATCCGTGTCGATCCGAGCTGCAGCTCGAGCGGCGTATCGAACCCCTGTTGGACTGCCGTCAGAGCCGCTTCGGGGGTCAGCCCGCCGACCTGCACGCCACCGATTGTCACGCCGAGCGGGATCGTTGCCGGTGGGTCGGCCGCCGACGGCGCTGACGCGAGCACACCGGCGACCGTGAGGCCGGCCAGGATGGAGAGGAACAGCGAAACGCGTTTCACGCCGTCAACATCGTAAAGATCCGCGGATCGTTCGTGATGATTCCGTCGGCGCCGTCGCGGACGAGCCTCTCGGCCAGCCTCGGATCGTCGACGGTCCACACGTAGACGGCAGCATCGAGCTCGTGTGCGCGTTCGATCGCCGCCCGGGACGCAATCGAATGGTGGAGGGTCGCCGCGACCGCGCGGGCGCGGGCGAGCAAGAGCGGCAGTCGGCGGGGCAGGGACGCGCCGATGGAGCCCAGCGCGCCCCGGACGAGCGGCGCGAGCGGGCCGCGCTTCGAGATCCCGAAGCGATCGCGTGGCAAGGTGTAGGAGCGCGGCAGCTCCGGCTCGAGCTCCGCCAGGCGGCGGAGCGACCGGGCGTCGAAGGTGCTGACCCACGAACGGTCGAAGACGCCGTGTCTGCGCACCGCCTCGACCGTCGCCGCTTCGATGCCCACTCGCTTGAGGTCGAGCTGAAGGCCGATCCCCGGCAGCCGTTCGGTGCAGAACGCCAGTGCTTCGTCGAGGGTCGGGAGATCGGGCGCGACGCGTCGCAGGCCTTCCAGATCGCGACTGCGCACGCGGCCGCGCGCCGCGCCGTGGCTCACTTCACGCAGGTCGTTCGAGTGCGCCAGGACGAGTGTGCCGTCGGCGAGGTCGAGGACGTCGAATTCCAGCATGTCGCAGCCGAGCTCCACCGCGAGCTCGAGTGCGCGCAACGTGTTTTCCGGCGCAAGCGCTGAAGCCCCGCGGTGGCCGACGCGGGCGAACTCGCCCTCCGGGCGCCGCAGCTGTATCAAGCGGTCCGTCTGACGACGACCACCGCGCAGTCGTCGGCAAGCTCACCGCGCGCGAACGCCCGGCAGTCGTCGAGCACGAACTGTGCGAGCTCGTTCGCCGGTAGGTCACGCCGCTCGGAGAGCACGCGATCCAGGCGCTCTAATCCGTACAGCTCGCCCTCGCACCGCGCCTCGATGACTCCGTCCGTGTAGAGCACGACAGCGCCACCGAGGTCCAGCGTCGCGCGCACTTCCTCGTAGTGCTGGGCCGGCTCGATGCCCAGCACGAGCCCCCGCGTCTCCAGCCCCGTCACCGGCCCGTCGGCTCCCACGATCCGGGGCGAGGGGTGTCCGGCGCCGGCCGCGACGACTTCACCGTTGCTCCCGTCGATGAGCACATAGACGAGAGTGATGAACTTGCCCGGTGCGATCTCGCCGACGACCACCTCGTTCGCCGATTGGAGGAAGTCACCCGGCTCGGGATGCTCGCGGGCAAGCGAACGAAAGACGAACTTCGCCATCGCCATGTCCGCAGCAGCTTCGATGCCATGGCCGGTGACGTCGCCGAGCGCGACTGCAAGCCGGCCGTCGCCGAGCTCCATGAAGTCGTAGACGTCGCCGCCGACCTCGACCCGCGCCGAGGACTCGTACGCATCGCCGAGCTCGAGCGCTTGCAGCTTCGGCACAGAGCGCGGGAGCAACGAGCGCTGCATCGTGTCCAAGAACTGCTTCTGTTGCTGGTAGAGGCGCGCGTTGTCGATCGCGAGCGCTGCCTGGCCGCCGATCGCCGTGGCCTGCTCGATCGTCTCGCGGGTCACGGGCGACCCGGGCTGCACCGACAGGATCGTCAGCGACGCAAGCACCTCTGCGGGCGTTGCGATCGGCACCTCGGCGCCCGTCCAGCCACGCTCCAGGAACGGCAGCAGCGCCGTCTCCGGAGCTCCGATCTCCTCAGCAGTCTGCCGCGTGATCAGGAACGGCTCACCGTCTCGGAACAACAGCTGGACTGGATGCGCGCCGAATGCCTGGGGTCTGTCGAGGATCGTGCGTGCCGCCTCCTCCAGGCGCGGCTCGGCGACCTTCATCGCCCTCGGCAGGAGCCATTCCCGCCGCTCGTCAGGCATGCGGATGAGCGCGACATCCACGCCGAGTACGTCAACGACCGTGCTCGCGACCGCGTCGAGCGTCGCTTGGAGCGACAGGCTCTGCGCGAACGAACGTGAGATCTCGTACAGGGCTCGCACCTGTTTCGACGCTGCGCGTTCGGCGTCGAGTGCACGCTCACGCTCCTCGCCGAGTTGCTTCGCACGTTCGTGCAGCTGTGCGTTTTGCACGGCGACCGCCAACTGCACAGCAAGTGCAGACAGCAGTGCGGACTCGTTCTCCGTCAGCACGCGGCCTTTAGCGGGAAAGACGCCGAGCAGACCGATCACGTCGGCCTGAGCGAGCAGCGGGACCGCGATCGCCGCTTCGATTCCCGTCTCCGTGGCAGCGTCGCCCACGCCGGCCAGGCGGGGATCCGAGGCGACATCGTGGATGACGAGCATTCCGCGTGAGCGGTAAGGGCCCAGCGTGAGCTCCAGCAGCCGGGTGGCGAGGCGCACGTGCGGCCCGGCCAGGCCGATGCCAGCAGCGGCGTACAGCTTGTCGTCTTCACGCAGATAGACGGCGAGCCGGTCGGCGTCGAGCAGCTCTCCGACCCGCGCGACGGCCGTCTCGAGCGTGTGCGCGAGCGAGAGCTCGCTGATCGCCTGGCCCACGACGGCCAGTAGCGCCCGCGTGCGGTCGAGCTCGAGCGCAACCGTCCGTGCCTTGAGACTCGCGCGCAAGGCATGTGCCGCGCGCACGCCGAACGTCGCCAGCGTGGCGAGGGCGATGTCACTCGGTTCGCTCTCGGGCGAAAACAGGAGCTGCAGTCCGCCGATCGAAGGCTGCCCCAATTGCAGCGTCGCGGACAGCGTCGCCGCCCCGGGTAGACCTTCCATCTGTTCAACCGCTACGGCCTGCCGGCCGAGCAGTCCTCGCTCCGCGGCCGCCGCGGCCGGCTCCAGGGCCGCGTCTGTGGAAACCGCGCCGACCGAGGCGACAAGCTCGAGTAGCCCCTCGGGCCCGCGTCGCCACAGGAGCCCGGCCAGGGCTCCGCTTGCCTCCGTTGCAAAGCGCGTGATCTCCTCGGCCGTGCGGAGCTCGTCCGCGCCCGCCGCGAGCGCCTCACCGGTGAGCGTGAGCGTGGCCTCTGAGCCGATCTCGCCGTTTTCGGCCCGGCGGGCAAACGCTCGGATCGCAAGCACAGCCTGCCCCACCGCCAGGCGTGCCAGCCGCCGCTCGGCGTCGTCGAAGGCATCGCCCCGCCGCATGAGCTCAACGCTCCCTTCCACTCGTCCGTCGACCCGAACGGGGACCAGCAGTACCGACGAAGCTCCTACTCGCTCGGCCGCGCGCTGCACGCTTTCGGGCAAGCGCTTCAAATCGCCCACTTCGTATTCCGGCACGTCTTCGAGCGGGACGCGCGAGCCTTCGAGCTCGGCGCCGACAGCGGCCGAGCTCGTCGCCACCGCGCAGGCGTTCAGGGAGCGTCGCGCTTCGTCGGCGATGCGGACGACGACGACCTCGGCGCCCGCGGCCCGCCCCGCCGCTTCGGCCACGATCTGCATCGCCTCGGAGAGGCTGCCCGCGAGACCCAGCGCCAGGCCGGCCTCAGCGAGCGCGTCGAGGCCGCCCTCGGCGAGCTCGGTCCCCCGCTGTTCTGGACGCACAGCCATTTCGACCCGGCCGAAGTATGGTCGAGGGGCAAGTCAGCGGCCAGAGCCGCCTAGACTCCACGGATGGCCCAGCCAGCCCGACGCCACGTTGCGTCGCCGCCCGAAGAGTCGCCGGTCGACCCCGAGGCGATCGACCGTGCTTACCACTATCACCGCGCCCGGCGAAACGCGCGGCTTCGGCGCAAGCGCGAGAAGACACACGCGCGACTGCGCTTCTACCTCACGTTCGCATTCCTGACCGGGCTCGCTTTGTTCCTGCTGCTGACCAGCTGGCACGAAGTGCAGAAGGTCTTCGGGCTTTAGTGCCCCTTCCCGTAATGCCGTCGAGCTTCTAGGTCGCGAGCACCAAGCAAGGGGCCGCACTCGACCGCAGCAAGGCTGGGCAGCCTTGCTAAGGGCGAGGGTGGACTCTGGCGCCGCGTGATCGCGGGCTAGAAGCCGACATGTATTGCTGGAAGGGGCACTAACTAGAGCGACGCTCTGCCGAACGGGCTCCAGCTGGATTGTTCCCAGGAGCGACCGCCGCACATCGGGCAGATCGGGAGTGCACGGACGATCGTGACCCC